>DATAWZ010000067.1:0-12131 GCA_036266975.1 Solirubrobacteraceae bacterium | reverse complement strand
CGAGCTCGGGCTGCCTGATCGACCTGGCCGTCGAGCACAACATCGTCGCCAAGTCGGGATCGTTCTTCTCCTACGGCAACGAGAGGATCGGGCAGGGGCGCAACAACGCCAAGGCCTACCTGGACGAGCACCGCGAGATGGCCAGGCAGATCGAGGCGCGCATCTACGACGCGCTCGGCGTGAACAACGACCTCGTCGCCCCGATCGAGCAGGACAAGAAGGAGGCCCCGGCGGTGCCGGCGCTGCTCGAGGAGGAGGCGGTGCCGCCCGAGTCGATCACCCGCGCGGCGTAGGGGAGGCCGAGAGATCGAGCGTATCCTCCGAGAACCGAATAGGCCGTGCTGAGCGCCGACGGGCCCCCGGCGGGCGAGGGCGAGCCCGCCGACGAGGCGCAGCGCGCCTTGGAGCTCGCCTACCGCTACCTGGCCCCGCGCGATCGCACCGAGGCGCAGGTGGCGGCCCACCTGGCCGCGCGCGGGACGCGGCCGGCGGTTGCGTCGGGCTGCCTGCGTGAGCTGCGCGAGCAGGGCTATCTCGACGACGCGCGCTTTGCCCACCGCTTCGCCGAGGATCGCCGCCGGCTGGACGGCTGGGGGCGCGAGCGGATCCTGCGCCGGCTGCGCGAGCACGGGGTGGCCGACGACCTGGCCAGCTCGGCGCTGGGCGCCCTGGGCGAGGAAGCCCCCGAGGATGCGCTCGGCGGCGATCCCGAGCTGCGCGCGGCGGTCGCGGTGCTCTGCGCGCGGATGCGCGTGCCGCCCACCGACGATCGCGGGCGGGCGCGGGCGCTCGGGCTGCTCGCGCGCCGTGGCTACGAGCTCGAGCTCGCCCACGACGCGATTCGCCGCTTCCAGGCCGGCGCCGCCTAGGCTTGGCTGGCCGGCCCGCGTGTTTGTCCTCTATCCCTGCTCGTACTAGGATTTCAGGGTGGCCGCGGCCACGCTCGTGGCTACGCTGTCCAAAGCAGGGCCCCAGGTTCGGGTACTGAACAGTCGGTATCCGTCAGCGTTCCGTTCGCGGGCCGGCGAGGGGCCCCCGGCAAACAGCAATGAACATCCTCATCATCGTGGTCGGTCTGCTCGTCGGAGCCGTGGGTCTCTACACCCTGCGCGTCGCGCGCCAGATGTCGCAGACGGGCCCGGGCCCCGCGCCCGCCGCTGAGGGCCCGCCCGAGGAGGACCCGGTGGTCGCCGCGGTGCTTGATCTGGACGCCGCGCCGGCCCCGGAGGCGCTGTCGCAGGAGCCCGCCGAGCGTCGGCGCACGCTCGAGGACGTCGCCGGGCTGAGCTCGAGCCAGGCCAAGCGCCTGCTGATGAAGGAGGTCGAGGACGAGGCCCGCCACGAGATCGCCAAGCGGATGCGCGAGCTCGAGCAGGAGGCGCGCCGTGAAGCGGACCGCCGCGCCCGCTCGATCCTCGCCGTGGCCATGCAGCGCCTGGCCGGCCCGTACGCGGCCGAGACGACCGTGACCGTCGTGCCGCTGGCCAGCGACGACCTGAAGGGACGGATCATCGGCCGCGAGGGACGCAACATCCGCGCGCTCGAGCACCTCACCGGCGTGGACTTCATCATCGACGACACGCCCGGAGCGGTCGTCCTGTCCTCCTTCGACGGCGTTCGCCGCGAGGTCGCCCGGCTCACCCTCGAGCGCCTGCTCGTCGACGGACGGGTGCACCCCGCCCGCATCGAGGAGACCTACAACGCCGCCAGGGCCGATCTGGAGCGCACGCTCGTGCTCGCGGGCGAGGAGGCGATGCTCGACGCCGGCGTCCACGGCCTCGACCCCGAGCTCGTCGGCCTGCTCGGGCGGCTGAAGTTCCGTACCAGCTACAGCCAGAACGTGCTCGCGCACTCGGTCGAGTGCGCGCACCTGGCGGCGCTGATGGCCGACGAGCTCGGCGCGAGCGCGGCGACCGCCCGCCGGGCGGCGTTGCTGCACGACATCGGCAAGGCCGTCACCCACGAGGTCGAGGGACCGCACGCGCTCGTCGGGGCCGACATCGCCCGCCGTCGCGGCGAGAGCGAGGCGGTCGCGCACGCGATGGAGGCCCACCACAACGAGGTCGAGCCGCGGACGGTGGAGGCGGTTCTCGTCCAGGCCGCCGACGCGCTGTCCGGCGGGCGGCCCGGGGCGCGGGGCGAGTCGCTGGAGGCATACATCAAGCGGTTGCGCGAGCTCGAGGTGATCGCCGGCCGCCACCCGGGCGTCGAGCGCGTCTACGCGATGCAGGCCGGGCGCGAGATCCGGGTCATGGTCGAGCCGGGCAAGATCGACGACGATGCCGCCTCGCTGCTGGCGCGGGAGATCGCCCGCGAGGTCGAGCGCGAGCTGGAGTACCCGGGCCAGATCAAGGTCACGGTCATCCGCGAGGCGCGCTCGGTGACGTACGCGCGCTGAGCGCGGTTGATCCGATCCGCCCGAGGACGCCGCCAGGCGAAGATTTGCAGCCGCGAAGCGGGAGCGGATCTACCGGAGGTGCCACTAAGTCTCTACGTAAGCAGGACACACCAGCGAGGGGGGAGCGGCGGAGATGCGGAGACTCCAGGCCAGAGGGGCCACGCTGGCCCTTGCGGCGGCAGCGGCGATCTGGGCGGCGCCGGCGATGGCCGATCCGGCGATCACCGAGTACGGGGCGGTCGCCGGCATTCCCGCCGGCAGCCCCATCTACGACGGGCCCGTCGCTGGACCGGACGCAACCTGTGGTTCACCGTCGGCGACGGGTCGTCCACGATCGACCGCATCACCCCGGCGGGTGTGGTGTCGCCGTTCTCCGCTGGGCTCTCCTCGGGCACAGCTCCCGACGGGCTCGCGGTGGGCGCGGATGGCAACCTGTGGTGGACCGGGGAGGGGTCATCGCCGGCGATGGGGGACATCACCACCGCGGGCCACATCAGCGAGTTCCCGCCGATGACCGGGCCGCCGTTCCTCGAGCCCGGCGACGAGATCGTCCTGGGCCCCGATCACAACATATGGTTCGGCAACGAGGGTCCGTCCATCGGCATCGGGCAGATCACCCCCGCCGGCACGGTCAGCATCGTGGACGCGGCGAGTGGCCTTCCCACCGACGATCAGGTGAACGGGATGGCCGCGGGGCCCGACGGCAACGTGTGGGTGACCCTCTCGGGCCCCACGCCGGCGATCGGCCGGAGCACGCCGTCGGGAACGCTCACCGTCTTCGGGACAAGCGCCGGGCTGAACGCGGACGCCGACCTCGCCGCGATCGTCCTCGGCCCCGACGGGAACCTGTGGTTCACAGACTTCGGCCTCTACCCGGCGATCGGGCGCGTCACCCCGGCGGGGCAGATCACCGAGTTCGGCGCGGCCGCAGGCATGGATTCCGCGGCCTACCCGACCGCGATGGTCGCGGGGCCCGACGGGAACCTGTGGCTCACCGATTCCGGCTCGCCGCCGGCGGTTGGACGCATCACCCCGCAGGGGTGATCACCGAGTTCGGGCTGCAGTCCGAGAGCTCGCCGACGCTCATCACCGCCGGCGCCGACGGGAATGTGTGGTTCACCGACCAGAAGATCGACGCCGGCGAGATCGGACGCATCACCCCGCAGGGCGCGATCGCCGAGTTCGGCACGGCGAACGGGCTGCAGACCGACTCACAGCCCAAGGACATCGTCGCCGGTCCGGACGGCAACCTGTGGTTCAGCGACAGCCACGGGCCCGAGGTGGGCGAGCTGGCGTTGCAGCTTCCCCCGTCGGTCGCCACCGGGGCGGCGAGCGCGGTCACCAGCTCGAGCGCGAGCGTGGCGGGCGCCGTGAACCCCGTGGGCGGCGCGGTCAGCTCGATCGCCGTCCAGTACGGGACGAGCACCGCCTACGGCTCGACCGCCGCCGCCACGCCGGGCACGCTCCCGGCGGCCGGAACCCCCTCGGCGGTCTCGGCGGCGCTGGGCGGACTGCCCGCCGGCACGGTCGTGCACTACCGCGTCGTGGCGACCAACGCCTTCGGCACGACCCCGGGTCCCGATGAGACGTTCACGACGGCGCCGTTGGCGCTCATCGCGCCGCCGCCCGGTCGCCCGGTGCCGCCGACGGTCTCGCGGCTGGCCCAGAGCCATTCCAAGTGGCGTGCGGGCCGGGCACTGGCGCACATCTCGCGCAAGGCGCTCCCGGTCGGGACGACGTTCTCCTTCGCGCTGAGCGAGCCGGCGGCGGTGAGCTTCACCTTCCGCACGACCGCGGCGGGGCGCAAGGTCAAACGCGTGTGCGTGAAGCCCACCCGCGCGAACCGCGGCAAGCGGCGCTGCGCGCGGACGGTGACCGCCGGGAGGCTGTCCTTCAGCGGCCACGCCGGCGTAAACCGGGTGGCCTTCGACGGGCGGCTGTCGAAGGCCAGGAAGCTCGGGGTCGGGCGCTACACGCTGGTGGTGCGGGCCACGGCCGCCGGACACGCCTCGGCGGCGCGGACGCTGAGCTTCACGATCGCCAAGTAGTCGTCGCATGCGGTTCGGGGCGCCGGTGTCAGCTGGCGGTTGGGTCCGCCCGGGCCACTCGGGTCGCGATCACGCGATCGGCGCGCGCCTTGACCGCGCGCGGGACGAAGCGGCTGAGCCCGGTCCGGTGCTCGGCGATCCAGCGGTAGGCGGCCGCGGTCGGCCCGGGCGCGCTCGCGACGAGGGCCGCGAGCGGCTGCCCTCCCGGCAGCCGGCGCAGCACCGGCGGGAACGCGTCGCCGCCCGAGCGGGCCTGGCCGTCGGCGACTGCGTGCCAGCTCGCCATGCGGGCCTGCTCGCCGAGCCCGGGGAGCAGGTCGGCGGCCTGCGGGTCCTGTAGGGCCAGGGGCTCCAGGCGCCCGGCGCGATCCCAGACGAGCAGCAGCGCCAGGCAGGAGCGGCAGAACCCGCAGTCGCGGTCGTAGAGGACGATCGCTCTGTCCGAGCCGGTGTCCATGGATCAGAGGCTAGAGCGCACTACGCTTCGGACGTGCCCAGCTACCACGTCACGACCTTCGGCTGCCAGATGAACGAGCACGACTCCGAGCGGATGCGCGGCATGCTCGAGTCGCTCGGCTACCGCGAGGCGGACTCGCGCGCGCAGGCCGACCTGATCCTGTTCAACACCTGCTCGATCCGCGAGTCGGCCGACAGCCGCTTCCTGGCGCACCTGGGCGAGGCCAAGCGCCTCAAGCGCGAGGACCCCACCCGCGTGGTCGGCGTCGGCGGCTGCTGGGCGCAGTCGGTCAAGGAGGAGGTCTTCGCGCGCTTCCCGTTCGTCGACGTCGCCTTCGGCCCGGGCCAGGTGCACCGCCTGGCCGAGTTCCTGACCTCCGATTCGCTCACCGCGCAGGGCTACTTCGAGTTCGAGGGGTTCACCGGCCACCTGCCGGCCAAGCGCGTGCGGCCCTACCAGGGCTGGCTGCAGATCAGCGTGGGGTGCAACTGCCGGTGCTCGTACTGCATCGTGCCCTCCACCCGCGGGCGCGAGGTCAGCCGGCCCGCCGAGGAGCTCGTGCAGGAGGTCGCCGCGATGGTCGCCGATGGCGTGCTCGAGGTCACGCTCCTCGGCCAGAACGTCAACTCCTACGGGCGCGACCTGCGCGCTCAGGGCCAGGCGCCGTGCACGTTCGCCGAGCTCCTGCGCCGGTTGGACGCGATCCCCGCGCTGCGCCGGATCCGCTATACGAGCCCGCACCCCAAGGACATGCGCGAGGACGTGATCCGGGCCCACGCCGAGCTCGGGTCGGTCTGCGAGCACGTCCACCTGCCGCTGCAGTCGGGCTCCTCGCCGATCCTGAAGGCCATGCGCCGCACCTACGACCGCGAGCGCTACCTGGACCGGGTCGCGCAGATCCGCGAGCACGTTCCGGACTGCTCGATCACCACCGACATCATCGTCGGCTTCCCGGGGGAGACCGAGACCGACTTCGAGCGGACGCTCGAGGTCGTCCGCGAGGTCCGGTTCGACGGGGCGTTCACGTTCCTGTACTCGCCACGGCGGGGCACCGAGGCCGGTGAGCTCACCGAGGGGCTCGTCCCCCACGAGCAGAAGGTGGCGCGCATGGAGCGGCTGGTCGAGCTCGTGCAGGCGAGCGCCTACGAGCGCGCCCAGCGCTTCGTCGGCCGTGAGCTCGAGGTCCTGGTCGAGGGGCCCTCGCGCACCGACGCGACGCGCCAGCGCGGTCGCACCCGCCACAACAAGGTCGTGAACTTCGGCGGCGTCGCCGGCCCGGGCGAGCTGACCCGGGTGCGGATCGCCTCGGCGACGAGCCAGACGCTCGCCGGCGAGGAGCTGCTGCTCGCCCGCGCGGGGGCGTAGCCGCGTTTTCGCTGCCGCCTCACGGGGCGGGGACCGTTCCGTCCGACGCCTGTGCGAACATATGTTCGTGCGCTGGTCAAACCTCAGTCTCGATGCCGAGGAGCAGCGGTCGCTCCCCGGCTACCGAGACGCGGCCGTGGTTCGGCGGTTCGACGCGCCCGAGGCGCTCGAGTCGACCTTCTACGAGGTCCGGGCCAAGTCGGCGCTCAACCGCGTGCCGGCGCAGTCGCGGATGCCGTTCCGCTGGACGATCAACCCGTACCGAGGCTGCCTGCACGCCTGCCGGTTCTGCCTGTCCGGTGAGACGCCGATCCTGATGGCCGACGGCCGCCACCGGCCGCTGAGCGAGGTCGAGGTGGGCGACACGATCTACGGGACGCGGCGCGCGGGGGACCGCCGCCGGTACGCGCTGGGGAGCGTGCTCGCGCGCTGGTCGGTGGTCAAGTCCGCCTACCGCATCCACCTGGAGGACGGGACCGAGCTGGTCGCCGGTGGCGAGCACCGCTTCCTCACGGCGTCGGGCTGGCAGCACGTCGTCGGCGCCGCGCCCGGGGAGCCCGAGCGGCCGCATCTGAGCGTCGGCACGGCGCTGATGGGGACCGGGCGGTTCGCCGCGCAGCCCGAGCGAAGCGAGGACTATCGGCGTGGGTATGTGTGCGGCCTGGTGCGCAGCGGCGGCCCGGCCGCCGAGGACGGCGGCCGCCACGATGAGGCGCTGCGGTTCTGCCTGGCGCTCACCGACGTCCAGGGCCTCGCCCGCGCCCGCGCCTACCTGGACTCGCTGCCCGTCGACGCCCGCGAGCGCGTTCTCGTCCCCGCCGGCGGCGGAAACCGACGCGCCGACGCCGCGGTGGAGGACCCGGCGCCGCTCGAGCGCGTGCGCGCACTGATCCGCTGGCCGTCGTGGCCGAGCCTTCACTGGTGCCGGGGCTTTCTCGCCGGGGTGTTCGACGGCGCCGGCCAGCACAGCGAGCTCGCCCTGCGGATCCTCGCGCCCGATCCGCAGGTGCTGCGCCACGCGGCGCAATGCCTCGAGCGCCTGGCGTTCGACACCAGCTGCGACCGGCGCAACGACGGGCTCGCCTGCCTGCGCGTCCGCGGCGGGCTCCCAGCGCACCTGCGCTTCTTCTTCCTGACCGATCCGGCCATCACGCGCAAGCGCTCGATCGAGGGCCAGCCCGTCAGCGGCTCGCCCGGGCTGCGGGTCGCGGCGATAGACCCGCTCGGCGAGCTCGAGCTCCACGACATCACGACCTCGACCCGCGACTTCATCGCGGACGGGGTGGTCAGCCATAACTGCTTCGCGCGCCCCACGCACACCTACCTCGGCTTCAACGCGGCCGAGGACTTCGACCACCAGATCGTGGTGAAGGTCAACGCGCCCGAGGTCCTGCGCGTCGAGCTCGCCCGCCCGTCCTGGAAGGGCGAGCACGTCGCGCTCGGCACCAACACCGATCCCTACCAGTGGGTCGAGGGGCGCTACAAGCTGATGCGCGGCATCTGGGAGGCCCTGCGCGACCACGCCAACCCATGCTCGGTTCTCACCAAGTCCCCGCTGCTGCTGCGCGACCTCGACCTGATGCGCGAGCTGAACGAGCGCACCTCGTTCAGCGCCAACCTGTCGATCCCGACGATCGACGAGCGCGCCTGGCGAGCGACCGAGCCCCGCACCCCGCACCCACGAGCGCGGCTGGAGGCGGTGGCGGCGCTGCACGAGGCGGGGATCACGGTCGGCGTGCTGATCGCGCCGCTGATGCCGGGAATCAACGACGACCCGCGTCAGGTCGAGGAGATCGTCGAGCTCGCCAAGGCCGCCGGGGCGAGCTCGATCGGCGGGATCGCGCTGCACCTGCGCGGGGAGGTGCGGCAGGTATTCATGGGCTGGCTGCGTGGCGCCCGCCCCGATCTGGTCGAGCGCTACGAGGAGCTCTACCGCCGCGGTGCCTACGCGCCCGTCGAGGAGCGCCGCCGGCTCGCCGAGATGGTGCGGCGCGGGCCGTTCCTGCCCGGGAGCGGCTTCGAGGACCCGAGCACCCGGCTGAACCTACGCGGCGACCTGGCCAAGAGGTCCCCGGCGCCCGCGCGGGCGCCGCCGGCGGCGCAGGACAGCCTGTTCTGAGATCCCGGCCGTCCGGTGCCGGTGCCGCGCGGATTTGCAACCGCGGGCGGCGAACGGCGGTACCGTCTATGTCGTGTCGGGGTCGATCGCGTCGAGCACGGTGGTGATGCATCCGCACACGATCGTGACTGCCGTCGTGGTCGCGGCGACGCTGCTGACCTGCGCGATCCTCATCGCGCGGGACCCGAATCGCCCGCCGAGGCGTCGGCGGCGCACCGGTATCCAGGAGCAGGGACCCGCGAAGGCGATGGACGAGCTCTGCCCGGGGGGCTGGCAGGCGAGGATCACGATGCTCGGCTGGCGCGCGCCCGCGCCCCCGGACGCCCCGCCCGCGGACGTCCCACTCGTGCGGCTCGAGTGGGAGCGCTTCGAGGAGGGCGATGAGCACCGCTCGCTCGGCGGGCGGCGGCTGTGGGCCTCGAGTATTCCGGTCGCCCTGCAGGCGATGGTCGACGGGCGCAGCGCCGACCAGGTGATCGAAGAGGCCGAAAAGACCTTCGAGGACCGCTGAGCACGTTTCGCCCGGTGCCCCGAGCGGGGCCCCGCGATGGCTAACCCCCAAATAGCGGCTTTCTTGCCACCGCCCGCCCGGCCCGGCGACGGCACCGGCGGCGTCTGCGGGGGTCATTTGGACCGTCGGTCCTGGGCCGGCGGGCAACGGTCGCACTCCCCTCTCCCAGTTGTCGAAAGCGGTTTGGCCTTCTGGCCCTACCGGCGACCCAGGGCGCTCGGTTGTATGGCGTCCGTGGAGCTGGCGTGCGCGTGTGCGTGCGCATGGATGTTGCGCGCCGGCCGAGAGACAAAGCAACAGGAGGCACTTCTTGACTTGGCTTGCCTACCCGCACTGGCTGAATCCAGGAGATAACTCCTGGCAGCTGGCCGCGGCAACGCTCGTGGGACTGATGAGCGTCCCCGGGCTTGTCGTGCTCTACGGCGGCGTGATGCAGAAACGCTGGTCGGTGAACAGCATGATGATGTCGTTCCTGGCGTTCGGGCTGGTGCTCGTCGCCTGGGTGTTGTGGTCGTACAAGATGGGCTTCGGTACGCCGTGGATAGACAAGCACGGTGGAACGAAGGCCTTCTTCCACGGCTTCATCGGTAAACCAGGGTCGATCCTCGGTTCCGGGGCTGAGGAGGGACAGGCGTCGATCCCCTTGGTGACATCGGGACCGGCGTTCCATTTCCCCATGTCCACGCTGGCGTATTTCCAGTTCGTGTTCGCGGCGATCACGCCGATCCTGCTGCTCGGGTCGGTCCTGGGCCGGTTCAACTTCAAGGCCTGGATTCCGTTCGTCCTCCTGTGGAATACGTTCGTGTACGCGGTCAATGCGTTCCTGATCTGGGGCGGCGGGTACTTCGCGGCCAACGGCTCGCTCGACTTCTCCGGCGGCTACGTGATCCATCTCGCCGCGGGTGTCTCGGGCTTCGTCGCCGCGGCGGTGGTCGGTCCACGATTGCAACGCGACCGAGAGGTCGACGCCCCGAACAACCTGTTGATGGTGGCCACCGGGGCGGGTTTGCTTTGGCTCGGGTGGAACGGCTTCAACGGCGGCGACCCGTACTACGCGGGTGCCGACTCGGCGGCGGCCGTGCTCAATACGAACCTCGCCACCGCGGTGGCGATGCTCGTGTGGGTCGGCTGGGACCTCATCTACCGCGACAAGCCGGGCATCATCGGCACCGTCAACGGGATGATCACCGGACTGGTCGGCATCACGCCATCAGCCGGCTTCGTGAACGGGTACGGGGCGATAATCGTCGGTGTCGTCGCGGCGACGATCGTGTGGATGGCCATCCGCTACCTGAGTCGCGTGCCTCCGTTCCGAAACGTCGACGACACGCTGGGCGTGATCTACACGCACGGGATAGCGGGCTTCGTCGGCGGTCTGATGGTGGGCCTGCTGTGCTGCCCGAACATGGTCGTCGACTACGGCGTGGCCAAGGGTGCAGTGGGCGACGGTGGCGTGGTCGCAACCGCGACCTCCGGCAACCTGCCGGGCCTCGCCGGCGTCTTCTACCACGGCGGCTGGACGCTGATGAAGTGGCAGTTCTTCGCCGCGCTGTTCATCATCGTCTGGGACGGGGCGATGACGTTCATACTGTTGAAGATCGTCGGGCTGTTCATCCCGTTGCGGGTGTCCGACGAGGAGCTCGAGGCGGGCGACCAGGCCATCCACGGCCACGAGGTCTACCCATCCGACGTACCAACATTGGGGCAAACAGGTGGTGCGCCCTGGGCGCCCGCACCAGCGGGAGGTCGCGCCGGCTAGCGATCCCCGACATCCACGCAGTACCGCGGCCCCGCCCCCTCCGGCGGGGCCGCGGCGCGTTCGGGGACGGCGGCTGGGTCAGGAGCCGACGCGGTCGCCGGCCTCGCGGCAGGCCGCCACGAGCTCGGCGTGGGGGAGCTGGCTGGCCTCCGGGTGCGCGCACAGCATGCGCCCCGCCGCGCCGCAGTCCTGGAACTTGGCCGCGCCGAGCACCTCGGGGAACACGAGCCGCACGCACCCGCGCGGCGCCGGGCTCGAGCCGGACTCGAGCGCCCCGACCGTGCCGCCGACCGCGGCGAGCGCGACCACCGCTCCCAGGGCGGTCAGTCCGCGGTGCGCGCGCGCCGACAGGGGCGCGGACTCCCGCAGCCGCTTCTCCTGGCCGATCATGATCATTGTCGGCCACAGGGTAGGGCGTCGTGGCCGTCGCGGCGCGGTCGAGCCGGGCGTACTGGGTCGCGCGCTGCCTCAGCCGCCGTTGGCGAACACGGCGACGGTGGCGGTGAAGCCGTGCAGGAAGCTCTCTCCACCGACCGGCCCGATCTCGCCGGCGGCGAAGAACCCCGCAGCGCAGGCGCCGGGAAGCTCGCGCTCGACCAGGCGCACGTCGTGGTCGCGCTCGGCGAACATCGCCCGCCCGCGACCGTTGCAGGTGAACATCAGCGCTCCGGCCGCGGCGCCCTCCCCGAGGGCGATGCGCCGCAGCGCCAGCGAGTCGCGCAGGTCGCGGTCGGCCGAAGGTGCGTCGCGCTTGTGTAGGCGCACGACCTGCCCCTCGCTGACCGGCACGCCGACCGACACGCCGCCGCTGTCCGGGTCGGCGTCCAGCAGCGCGCGAACCAGGAAGTCGCCCTGGCCGTAGTCGGGTCGCGCCGGGCCGACGACGATCCCCAGCAGCGGCGCGGCCGAGACCCGCTCGCGGTCGCTCGAGGGGAGCTCGGCGAGCACCTCACGCAGCTTGGGCAGCGCGGGCTGGCCGGCGAGCTCGAGGATCACGTGGCCGTCCGCCTCCGTGACCGTGAGCTCGGGCCCGACCGGCGAAGCGCCCTGCGAGACGCAGGGCAGCAGCTCGACGCCGTCCAGGCGCACGCCGACCGCACCGGCCTCGTGGACCTCCTCGCCCAGGAAGAGCGCGCCGCGACCGACGAACGTGCGCGCGCTCGAGAGCCCGCCGATCACCGGCACGCCGCGCACGTGCTCGGCGAGCTGGGCCAGCAGCTGATCGGTGGGGAAGGTGTACGGGTCGGGCAGCATGAGCGCCGCGCTCGCGCCGGCGAGGTCGGGCATGCCCACCAGCGCCGCGCGCTGCTCGTCGAGCGGCTCGACCTCGGCGTGGAAGGGCGTCACCAGCGAGTCGGGCAGGCTCGCGGCCCAGACGGTCAGCGCGGTCCCGTCCTCGATCTCGCGCCCGCCCGCGACCACGCCGCTCGCTCCGCAGCCGATCACCGCCTCGGGGTCGAGCACCTCGTGGATC
>DATAWZ010000066.1:0-7177 GCA_036266975.1 Solirubrobacteraceae bacterium | reverse complement strand
TGCCGCTCGTGCGCGCCTAGTGGTGCCTCCGGTAAATCCGGTCGTCGATTCGCGAGCGAAAATCGAGCATGGCCAGGACGCAGGGAGCCGGAATAGCAGCGCTATTTCGGCTCCCGAGGACGCCGCCAGGCGAAGATCTGCAGCCGCGAAGCGGGAGCGGATTTGCAGGAGGTGCCACTAGGCGAGCCGCTCGCGGACGTCGCCGGCGGCGAGCGCGGCCTCGCCGGCCGCGGTGATCGCCACGTGCAGGGCGCGGCCGTCGTGACGCTCGAGCAGGCCCACCTGCAGGAGTGCCTCGATCGCCGTGCGCACGGGCTCATGCAGGTCCTTGAGCTGGCGGGCGGCGCCGCGCTGTTCGCGCAGCAGCCAGGCGGCCGCCCACCACACGCTCGGCCCGCGAGCGGGCGGCTCGGAGGCCGGCGCGAAGGCGGGCAGGACGGCGACCGCGAGGTCGACGAGCGGCAGCGCGGCGAGCCGCTGGAGCTCTTCCCGCGTCGCCGCCGCACGGGCGGCCTTCTTTCCTGCGCTGCCGAACATGGGGCTCTGTGCACGGAGGCTACCGGGGCGTTGGCTGTGCCTCGCTCAGCGCCGGTGCGTCAACTACAGTGAACGTCGGTGCACGCACTCGGACCGCTCCTTCGGCCTGCCGCGATCCGGCGCGCGTTGGTGCTCGTGGTCGTGCTCGGCGCCCTGCTCCTCTGCGGCGCCGTCGCGGCTCATGCGGCCACGACGCCGTCGCTCACGTCTCCCAGCCAGACGCTCAGCTCGACGCCCCCGGTGTCGCTGGGGCCCAGCCCGAAGCCGGGGCCCAAGCGCTCAGTGCCCAAGTCGACCGGCGCCGCGCCCGCCTCCTCGCTGCACAGCCTGCCCTATACCGGCTTCGACGTGCTCGAGCTGGTGCTCATCGGCGTGGCCCTGCTCGTGGCCGGGATCGGGCTGCGGTTGCGCACCCGCGATATCCGCTGGCCACGGCGCACCTGAGAGGTTGCCCGAGCACCCTGGCGTGGGCGGCTGACGACGCCGGAGCAGGCGATGCATGCCAGCGGAAGCTAGTGGGGCCGTCGGACGCCGACGGCGGGGTGCTCGGGTGATCTCGAACGTGGTCAGCGAGAGCGCGCGGGACACCGAGCGGGAGGGCGCCCGGGTCGCCGCGCGCCTGGCGCCGGGGGACGTCGTGCTCGTCAGCGGCGAGCTCGGCGCCGGCAAGACCACCTTCGTGCGCGGTGCGGCGCGGGCGCTCGGCGTCAGCGGGCCGGTCACCAGTCCGACCTTCGCCATCGCCCACCGCTACCGCGGCGAGCGCGGGGTGACCGTCGCCCACGTGGACCTGTACCGGCTCTCCGATCTGGCCGAGGAGGACCCCGGGCTGCTCGCGGACTACCTGGACGGCCAGTCGATCGCCTTCGTGGAGTGGCCCGCCCTCGCCGAGCCGCTGCTCGCGCCGATGGCCGCGGCGCGGGTCGAGCTCGCCCACGCCGGCGGCGACCGGCGCGAGATCCGCGTGGACTTCGCGCGGTGATCGTCCTCGGCCTGGACACGGCGACCGCGGACACGGTCGCGGGGCTGATCGACACCGAGCGGGCGCTCGAGCTGAGCGCCCGCCGGCCGCCGAGCGGCGGCCGGCCCGGCCACGCGCGCGAGCTTCTGGCGCTCGCGCGCGAGCTGCTCGACCGCGCCGACCTGGCCTGGGAGGCGCTCGACCGGGTCGTGGTCGGCGTCGGGCCCGGCAGCTTCACCGGGCTGCGGATCGGCCTGTCGGTGGCGCACGGCCTCGCGCTCTCGCTCGGGGCCACGCTCGTCGGGGTCGGCACGCTCGCCGCGCTCGCCGACGGCCTGCCGGCCCCCGAGTCCGGCCACCGCCTGGCGGTCATCGACGCCCGCCGCGGGGAGGTGTTCGTCGCCGCCTACGCCGGCGGGGCAGAGATGGCGGAGCCGCGCGCACTGGCGCCGGGCGAGGTGGCCGCGTTCGCGCGCGCGCTCGATCCCCACGCGACGTGGGAGGCCGTCGGCGACGGGGCGATACGATTTCAGGACGAGCTTCGGGCGGGCGGCGTCTCGGTGCCGGAGCCGGAGGCGCCCGTGCACCGCGTCGATGGGCTCGCGATATGCCGCCGTGGAGCCGCTGCGACGGACGGCCATCCGGCGAGCGTGCTTCCGGACTACCGGCGCCGCCCCGACGCCGAGATCGCCCGCCACCGCCGCCAGCCATGACCGAACCACAGGCCGCCGAGACCCCCGACCGCCCGGCCGCCCCCCTTGAGGTGCGCAAGCTCGTCTACGCCGACCTGCCGTCGGTCATGCGGGTCGAGCGCCGCGCGTTCGTGACGCCGTGGTCGCTGGCCATGTTCGTCCTGGAGCTCTCCAAGCCCTCCGGGCGCTGCCTGGCCGCTGTGCTCGACGGCCAGCTGATCGGCTACACGATCTGCTCGCGCTACGAGACCGTCTGGCACATCATGAACATCGCCGTGGACCCCGACGTGCGCCGCCAGGGCGTGGCCAGCGCCCTGCTGCACGAGCTCTACGTCCGGGTCGGAGAGTCCGCGCCCCGCTTCACCCTCGAGGTGCGCCGCTCCAACCACGGCGCGATCCGCCTCTACCAGCGCGAGGGCTTCCGCGCCACGGGCATGCGCCGGCGCTACTACCAGGACAACGGCGAGGACGCCATGATCATGTGGCGCACGCCGGCCACGCTCAACGGCAGCCTCGACGACGTGCCGTGATCCTCGCCGTCGAGACGAGCTGCGACGACACCTGCGCCGCGGTGGTCGCCGACGATGGGACGCTGCGCTCCAACGTGATCGCCTCCCAGCACGCGCACGACCGCTTCGGCGGCGTCGTGCCCGAGATCGCCGCGCGCCACCACCTGGAGGTGATCGACGCGGTGATCGCCCGGGCGCTCGAGGAGGGCGGGATCGGCCTGGACGACGTGCGCCTGGTCGCCGCCACGCGCGGTCCGGGGCTGCTCGGCGCGCTGCTCGTCGGGCTCAGCGCGGCCAAGGGCCTGGCCGCCGCGCGGGAGCTGCCGTTCGCCGCGGTCGACCACCTCCAGGGCCACGTCGCCGCCAACTTCCTCGCGCCCGATCCCTGCGAGCCGCCGTTTCTGTGCCTGATCGCCAGCGGCGGGCACACGCTGCTGGCGCGCGTGAGCGACCACGAGCGCTTCGAGACGCTCGGCAGCACCCTCGACGACGCCGCCGGGGAGGCGGTCGACAAGGGCGCCCGCATGCTCGGGCTCGGCTATCCCGGCGGTCCGGCCCTGGAGCGGCTCGCCGCCGAGGGCGATCCGGCCGCGTTCGCCTTTCCCGAGGTCGGCCGCGGTGGGTCGGCGCGATTCGCCGCCTCGCTGGACTTCTCCTTCGCCGGCCTGAAGACCGCGCTGCTCTACCGGATCCGGGACCTGGGGGAGCAGGTCGCCCAGCAGCGCCGAGCCGACCTGGCCGCCTCCTTCCAGGCGGCCGTGGTCGAGGCGCTCGCCCGCCGCGTCGAGCAGGGGCTCAGGGCCACGGGCCTGCAGCGGCTGGCGATCGGCGGCGGGGTCGCCGCCAACGGGCCGCTGCGCGAGCGCCTGGCCCGGATCGGCGTGCCGCTGTTTGTGCCCTCGCGCGCACTGTGCACCGACAACGCCGGGATGATCGGCAGCGCCGCGCGCTTTCAGACGCCGATGGCCTATCCGGACTACCTCGCGCTCGACGCGTTCGCGACCGGCGAGCGACCACAGTGACCACCGGCGCCGGAACCCTCCCCCGACTGGTGATTTTCTCCCGATCCGGATGCTGCCTGTGTGACGACGCGCGGCGGGTGCTCCAGCGCGTCCAAAGCGAACATCCGTTTGTGCTCGAGGAGCGCGACATCGAGACCGATGATGCCCTGCTCAAGGCGTATTTCGAGCGCATCCCGGTGGTGGAGTTGGACGGCGAGCACCTGTCCGACCATTTCGTCGACGAGCGAGCGCTGCGCGAGCGGCTACAGTCACGCTGAGTGCCGGACGCCGCCCTCCCGAAGTCTGCGACGAACCACCACGACGGCTCCCCCTCCGAGGGCCGGGAGTCGGCCATTCTTCCGCGCGTGGACAGCGAGCGGCTGTCGCTGGGCGTCGCCGCGCGCCTGTCGCGCTATCTGCAGGTGCTCACGCAGGCCAAGAAGATGGGCAAGGAGACGATCTCCTCGCAGGAGCTCTCCGAGTACACCCACGTCAACTCGACGCAGATCCGCCGTGACCTGTCCGGATTCGGACGCTTCGGCAAGCGCGGCGTGGGCTACAACGTCGAGTCGCTCGTCTCGCAGATCCGCAAGATCCTGCGCACCGCCGGGCAGCACAACATCGCCCTGTTCGGCGCGGGCCACCTCGGGCTGGCGATCGCCTCCTCGGACATCTTCGCCGACCACGGCTTCCGGGTCGTGGCGATCTTCGACGTCGACCCCGAGAAGGTCGGCACCCCCGTCGGGGTGCATACCGTGCGCCACAAGGATGACCTGCGCCAGATCGTCGAGGAGGAGGACATCGTCGTCGGGGTGCTCGCGGTACCCGGCCACGCCGCCCAGACGCTCGCCGACGAGCTCGTCGACGCGGGCGTGAAGATCCTCTTCAACTACTCCGAGACCCTGCTCAGCGTGCCGCCGGAGGTGACCGTGCACACCTCCAGCCCCGCCGTCGACCTGCTGTACGCGCTCTACTTCTATCTGACCTGATGGGAGCGGCCGCCGGGCCATGACCCTTGACTTCGATCGGGCCGTCGACGTCTATGCGCAGGCGAGCGACTTCACCGTCGGGCTCGAGGAGGAGTTCGCCCTGCTCGACCCGGTCACGCTCGACCTCGTCCCGCGCTTCGAGGAGCTGCGTGACGTGGCGGCGGCGACCGACCCCACGCTGCACGAGCACATCACCGGCGAGCTGATCTCCAGCGAGATCGAGATCATCTCCGGCCCCGGGGCCGACGTGCACGACGCGTTCGCGCGTCAGCGCGACCGCCGCCGGCGGCTGTTCGCCCTCGCCGAGTCGCGCGGCGTCGCGCTCGGGGCGTGTGGGACGCACCCGTGGGCCGACTACCGCGAGCAGCCGATCATCGACACCGAGCACTACCGGCGCGTCGAGGAGGGTTTGAAGTACGTCGCCTGGCGCAACAACACCTTCAGCCTGCACGTGCACGTCGGGGTGCGCGACCTCGACCGGGCGGTGAAGGTGTGCGACCGGCTGCGGCCCGTGCTGCCGGTGCTGCTCGCGCTGTCGGCGAGCTCACCCTACGTCGACGGGCGCGACAGCGGGCTGCACTCGGCGCGCACCCAGACGTTCACGCGCTCCTTTCCGCGCTGCGGGATCCCCGACGCCTTCGGGTCCTGGGCGGCCTACCGCGAGTACCTGGAGTTCCTGGTCGGGACCGGGTCGATCATCGAGTTCACCCAGGTGTGGTGGTCGGTGCGCCCGCACCTGGCCTACGGCACCGTCGAGGTCCGCATCTGCGACGCCCAGCCCACGGCGGGGGAGTCCGAGGTGCTCGCCGGGCTGATCGTCGCGTGCGTCGCCCAGGCGGCGCTCGACGTCGACGCGGGCGTGCCCTTCGATCACCCGGCGCCGAGGCTGATCGAGGAGAACGTCTGGCGGGCGATCCGGCACGGGATGGACGGCGAGCTGATCGACCTGCGGCGCGGCGACGTCGTCTCGGCCGCCGAGGTGGTGGGGCGGCTGGGCGAGTGGGCCGCGCCCGCGCGCGAGCGGCTGGCGATCGCGCTCCCGGACGCCGTCGAGCTCAACGGCGCCCAGCGCCAGCGGCGCCAGATCGCGGCCGGCGCGACGTCGCAGGAGGTTTACGCGGGCGCGGTGCGCGAGGCCCTTCACAGCTACGGCGGCCAGGCTATCCTGCCTCGGTGATGGGCGGTCCCCAACCCACCGAAGAGGAACTGCGCGCGGCCTACGAGGCCGAGCTGGCCCGGATCCGCGTGGGCGACATCATCGCCCAGACGATCGTGACGCTGATCAACGTCGCCGGCCGGCGGCTCGGGCTCGGGGGCCCGGACGCCGAACAGGACCGCGACCTCGAGCAGGTGCGCGACGCGATCGACGCCGTCCGGGCGCTGCTGCCGATGCTCGAGCGCGACGGGGCCCCGGAGCTTGCCCCGGTCCGCAACGCGCTCTCGCAGCTGCAGATGGAGTACGCGCGGCTCGCCGGAGCCGGGTCGTCGACGACCTCGACGGGCCCGACGACATCGACGCGAGAGCCGTCTGCACCGACAGATGCCCCGCAGGGGGCCCCGGCCGCGCCCGAGGACGCGCCGGCCGAGGGCGAGGATCCGGGCGATCGTGGACCCGGGCCGGCCGAGTCCAGCGGCCGGCTGTGGGTGCCCGGACGTTGACCGACGCTTTTGGCCCGGCCGCAGCGCTGATCCGGGCGTTTTGAGAGAACCCTCCCCCAGTTGGGGGGGTGCTGACGCCGACGTCCTCGATACACTCCGCGCGCTTTGCCGGGCGCCCCGCCCGGTTTTCCCATGTTCCGGCCGGCTGTCCCGGAACGCGCAACTTCACTTCGGAGGAACCCCCCCTTGAGTCGTTTCCTAACCAACCACGGGGATGTCGTGGCCCTCGTGTGCGCGGCGTGCGCGGTCCTCTACGGGCTTTACACCACGCGTGCGCTGCTGTCCCTTTCTCCCGGCAACGAGCGAATGCAGGAGATCTCGCGCGCCGTCCAGGAGGGCGCGAGCGCGTACCTGAACCGTCAGTACACGACGATCGCGTGCGTCGGCGTGGTGATCTTCATCGCGCTGATCCCGATCCAGAACATCCGCGTCGCGATCGGCTTCTTGATCGGCGGGCTCCTGTCGGGCTCGGCCGGCTTCATCGGCATGAACGTCTCGGTGCGCTCCAACGCCCGCGTGGCCGAGTCGGCCCGCGGCGGGATCAGCCCGGCGCTGAGCGTCGCCTTCCGCGGCGGCGCGATCACCGGCCTGCTCGTGGCGGGCCTCGCGCTGTTCGGCGTCTCGGCCTACTACGGGATCCTCACCGCGGTCGCAGGCGAGAGCCAGCGCCACGCGGTCGATGCGCTCGTCGGCCTCGGCTTCGGCGGCTCGCTGATCTCGGTCTTCGCGCGACTCGGCGGCGGCATCTTCACCAAGGCGGCCGACGTCGGCGCCGACCTGGTGGGCAAGGTCGAGGCGGGCATCCCCGAGGATGACCCCCGCAACCCGG
>DATAWZ010000065.1:0-26056 GCA_036266975.1 Solirubrobacteraceae bacterium | reverse complement strand
CGGGGATTGCGGTCACTGGGAGAAAGGCGCGCAGCCCGATCCCGCTTCCGCTTGAGACCGTGCCCCCGGCCGAGGCTCCGCGGTACTCAACGACGGCGTAGCCAAGGCTGCCATCGGGAAGCGTCGTGTAGGGGGCGGTGCAGCCGTAACCCTGCACTACGAATGGGTTCTTATGAGCGCCGTAGTTGTAGGAGACCGTGCCCACTGGTCCACTCGCCGTTGATAGAGATATCGTCGTGATCTTGGCCTCGGTGTTTTCGCTCTGTGTAATGGTCGCCATGACGGCGCCATCGGAGTCGTAAAAATTCCAGACTCGATGGTTATTGTCGTTCGGGTTCCAACGCCGGCCGGTGCGCTCGCCGCCGCAAGCGTCGCGGGCGTCACGACGACTATGCCCGCCAGCAGGAGGATGCCACCGGCGATTACCGGTCCGCAGCGAGAGCATCGACCACCGCTCCACGGTCCCTGCATCGCTTCACGCCTCCTGGTGCGAGATGATCATCAAGGGGTTAGATCCGCGACGTGCAGAGCTGAGCCAACTCGACGTAGTTCGAGGCCGACGTCCTTGAGCGAGTGCCAGCACTCGCCGATCGACAGGACGGGTTGACGCGGTCCCCGGGAGAAGCTGCCGCAGAGGCCGGGCGTGCACTCGGCGAGACTGACGGCTCGTAGCGCACGCGCGATCCGCGATGCTGAAGGACACGCCGAAGAAGGCAGTCCGCTCGCCAAAGCGTTCGCTCAGATCGCACAGCTCGAGGGCGGCACCGGAGCCGCTCGCCGGAGGCACGTGAGCGCCGGATGCGCGCTCGAACGGCGGTAGCAGTACGGCGGCGCGTGGGCGGGGCAAGGTCATCGCGGCCCCCCGGATCGCGCTGCGTGGCTGCGGCGTGTGGAAAGGCACAACGTTGCCCGCCTTGCAGGGGGCCGACCCCACCAGAATGCCCTTGTGGCGAAGGTATCATACGCCGGCCTTCCCTGACAGCCATGCTGTGGGCCAGATGACCGACGCGGCTACAGCGAGATCACGGCCGGCACCGACGGTCGGTTCTGGCACCGGGGCGAGCGCCCGAATGGTCGCCTCTCGGGTATCGCCTCGGACCAGACCGAGCAGGCCGCGGGAGCAAGCGCTGACACCCCCAAGGGCTCGCCCGGGAGCGCTCCAAGCCGCTCCCGAGGACGGTCGTCCAGGCCGCGACCGGTCACGCCGCCTCGTCGGGCGACCGGTGCGTCCCCCCAGGCGCAGTCCCGCAGGCCGACACGACGATCTGAGCTCAACTTAGAGTTGAATGCCGATGATCAGGCGGGCCAGGCACGCTTTGAGCGGCGGCCTGCGTAGTCCCCGATCGACGTGTGGATTCAGGCAGCAACCGTCCGCGGGCGCTCACCCGTCCTGGGGCGTGTCGGGGTTGTTGACCGACGCGGGGCGCTGCACGAGCGTGACGCGCACGTTGATGTGCTTGCCGTCGCGGATGATCCCCAGCGTGACGCTGTCCCCCGGCTTCTTGCTCTCGATGAGCGCGCCCAGGATGTTGGAGTTCGGGACGGTCTGACCGTCGACCGAGACGATGATGTCACCGCCGAGCTCGATCGGGTTGCCGTCGACGGTGGCGGTGACGTTGCCGGCCTGGATGCCGGCCTTGGCGGCTGGGCTGCCGGCCTCGACGCTCTGCACGAGCGACCCGTAGTTGACCGGCAGGTTCAGCCCGGCCAGGCTCGAGTCGATCGAGACGGTCTGCAGTCCGAGGTACCCCTGCTTGATCTGCTCCCCGTTCTCGAGCTCGGGCAGCTCGGCCTTGGCCGTGTCGATCGGGATCGCGAAGCCGACGCCGACGCTCGCGTCGCCGTTGCCGCCGGTCTCGATCTGGGAGTTGATGCCGATCACCTGGCCGTTGGCGTTGAGCAGCGGGCCGCCGGAGTTGCCCGGGTTGATCGGGGCGTCGGTCTGGATGACGTTGTCGATCGAGAAGCCGTTGGGCGCGGTGATGTCGCGCTGGAGCGCGGAGATGACGCCGGTCGTCAGCGTGCGGTCCAGGCCGAAGGGGTTGCCGATGGCCAGCGCCGGGTCGCCGACCTGGACGGTGTTGGAGTTGCCCAGCGGCAGCGGATCGAGCGTGATCCCGGTCGTCGGGACGCGCAGCAGGGCCAGGTCGTTGGAGGGGTCCTTGCCGACCACGGTGGCCGTGACCGCGTTGGAGTTGCCGAACTGGACGGTGATCTTGTAGGCCCCGTCGATCACGTGGGCGTTGGTGAGGATGTCGCCGTCGCGGTTGACGACGAAGCCCGAGCCCGTCGCGGTCCCCTGCTCCTGCTGGGGAAAGAGGTCGAACGGCGACTGGGTCTGCTGGACGACGTCGGAGGTGATGTAGACCACCCCGGGCGCGTCGAGCTTGTAGATCTCCGCCGGCGTCAGGCCGGTCGGGCCGGGCGCCGAGTGGGTGTCGGCCGCGAGCGCGTCCTGGCTGGTGAGCGGCTCCTGCTGCACGACCGTCGTCGTGGAGCCCGAATGCCCGACGCCGGCGATCAGCAGCACCGCCGCGGCGGCGCCGCCGGCCAGCAGGGCGGTGAGCAGGTGGGTCGAGCGCCCGGGACCGTTCACCGCTCCAGGGTGGCCGACGTCAATGAACAGAGCCTTAAGAGCGCTGCGGATCAGCCGCCGCGCAGCGTGCGCAGGGCGGCCTCGGGGTCCGCGGCGCGCATCAGCCGCTCCCCCACCAGCACGGCGTGGACCGCCGCCTCCCGAAGCGCCACCAGCTGCTCATGCTTTTCAATCCCCGATTCCGAGACAACCACGATGCCCGCCGGGATCTGCGCGCGAAGCGCGAAGGTGCGCTGCACGTCGACGCTGAAGTCGCGCAGGTCGCGGTTGTTGACGCCGATCGCCGCCGGCTCCAGGGCCAGCGCGGCGTCGAGCTCGCGCTCGTCGTGGACCTCGACGAGCACGTCGAGCGCGAGCTCGCGCGCGGCCGCGTGCAGCTCGGCGAGCTCGGGCGGAGTGAGCGCGGCGACGATCAGCAGCACGGCGGCCGCGCCGGCCAGGCGAGCCTCGAGCAGCTGGTAGCGGTCCACGACGAAGTCCTTGCGCAGCAGGGGCAGCGCGCACGCGCCGCGCGCCTCGCGCAGGTCCTGGAGTGAGCCGTCGAAGTGCTGCTCCTCGGTGAGCACCGACATCGCCGCGGCGCCGCCCCGCTCGTAGGCGCGCGCGAGAACGCCGACCGTCGAGCCCGGGCGGATCGGGCCGGCCGACGGCGAGCGGCGCTTGTGCTCGGCGATCACCGCCACCTGCTCGCCGGCGCGCAGCGCGCCGACGAACGAAGGCGCGACCGGGGCCCCGCCGAGCTGCGCCTCGAGCGCGGCCGCGGGCCGCTCGGCGCGCCGGCGCGCGACCGTCGCGCGCGTGTCGTCGAGGATCCGGTCGAGGATCGTCACGCTCGCGAAGCGGCGATGAAGCCGTCGAGGGCGGCCGTGGCGTCGCCGGCGGCGATCGCCGCCCGCGCGCGCTCGACGCCCTCGGCGATCGAGTCGGCGCGGCCCGCGGCGTAGATCGCCGCACCGGCGTTGATGAGGGACAGATCGGCGTGCGGGCCCTGCTCGCCGTCGAGCACGCGGCGGGCGAGCTCGGCGTTCTCGAGCGGGGTGCCGCCGGCGAGCGCGGTGGCGACCTGCGGGTCGTCGTGGTCGTGGACCGGCAGCCCCGCCTCGGCCGGGGTGATCCGCCGCTCGTGCAGCTCGGTCCCGCGCACCTCGACCGCGCGCGTGGCCGCGGTGATGCTGATCTCGTCGACCCCGTCCTCGCCGGCGACGACGAGCGCGCGGTCGACGCCCAAAAGTGCCAGCGCGCCGGCGATCGTCGGCAGGTAGGCCGGGTCCGAGACGCCGATGAGCTGACGCCGCGCGCCGGCGGGGTTGGTGAGCGGGCCGAGGAAGTTGAAGATCGTGCGCACCGCCAGCTCGCGCCGCACGGGCACCACGTAGCGCGTGGCCTGATGGTGGGCGGGGGCGAACATGAAGCCGAAGCCGGCGGTGGTGATGCAGCGCGCCACGCCGGCGGGATCGAGGTCGATGCGTGCGCCCAGCGCCTCGAGCAGGTCGGCCGAGCCGGACAGGCTCGTCGCCGAGCGGTTGCCGTGCTTGGCCACCGCGCAGCCCGCGCCGGCGGCGATGAGCGCGGCGGTGGTCGACACGTTGAACGTGCGCCGCCCGCCCCCGGTGCCGGCGGTGTCGAGCAGGTCCTCGCGCTCGACCGGGACGTGCGCGGCGAGCTCGCGCATCGTGCGCGCCAGCCCGGCGATCTCCTGGACGGTCTCGCCCTTGGCGCGCAGCGCGATCAGAAAGCCGGCGATCTGCACCTCGGTGACGTCGCCGTGCATGATCTCGGCGAGCACGGCCGCCGCCTGCTCCTCGCTGAGGTCCTGCCGCGAGGCGACGCGGTCGATCGCGTCGGTGAGGATCGCGCTGGGCACGACGGCACCGTAGCCGATGGCGATTCGGGCGGTGCTTAGGGCAACTCTGCGTCCCGGCGCGGTGTTACGACCGGCGCGTGCGTAGCCTTGCCCGACCATGACGCCGGCCTTTCGCCTGCTCGTTGCGACGTGCACGTCCGCGCTCGCGCTCGGGCTGCCCGCGCTGGCGCGGGCGCAGTCGATCACCTCGTCGGGCCCGCTGAGCATGATCACGACCGGCGATGACCTCTCCTGCCAGGTCCAGGTCAACGGCGACGAGGCCCCGAGCCTCCCCGACGGGGAGTGCGGGACCTGGCTGAGCCTCGACAGCGGGTACACCAACGACCTGTTCGGCCCCTCGGGTGGACCCACCACCACCTACGACTTCACGCCGAACACGCAGACGCTGACCGGCAGCGGCACGGCGGCCGACCCGTACACGCTGACCACCGACGTGTACGCGACCGACACGGACTACTCGCCGAGCGCGCTGGTCGAGCTGACCGAGGTCGACACCTATGTGACCGGACAGGACTACTACTCGACGACGGTCACGATCACCAACGTGTCCTTCGATGCGTCGGCGGTCCGCCCGCGCACGGGGGTGCGGCCTCACCAGCTCTCGCTCACCGGCGTGCTCTACCACGCGAGCGGGTGCGCGCTCTACAACACGAACTCGAGCTTCGGCGTGCACTTCGGGGTCGCGCCGGCGTGCGTGCTGACCGCGAACGACAGTCCGCCGGCCGGCGGCATCCAGCTCACGCCCGACTCGCCGGGGCCGACCTACATGGAGGGGCCGTACTCGTCGATCACCGCCGGCATGACCGACACCGACTCGACGTTCGACAACACGATCGTCTCCGGGAGCACGCCCAACGCCGGGGTCGGCCTCGCGTTCCCGTTCGCGCTCCCGGCCGTGCAGGGCGCGACGACGAGCGTCTCCTTCGAGACGACGGTCTCGCCCCCGCCGCCGACATCCTCGACCACGGTCACCAGCGGCTCGTGCGCGGCCACCGGCGGGCTGCCGGTCCAGGTCACAGCCGCCGGCGGCCCGCAGGCGGTCCTGTACACGGTCGACGGCGGCGCCCAGCAGTCGGTCGCGACCGACCCCACCGGACTGGCCGAGGTGCCGGTCCCGGCGGGCCAGCACGCGATCACCTTCTGGGGTGAGGACCAGTTCGGCGACCAGGAGGCCACCACGCATGCCGTGACCGTCGTCAACGGGATGCCGACCGTTCTCGTCACCGACAACCAGGGCGTGAGCACGTACCTCGTCGGCGCACCCGCCTCGGCGGCCGTGACGGCGACTGGCGGCGGACTGACCAGCGACCCGTCCAATCCCGACCTGCCCTTGTCGACCGCGCAGACCGGCACGTTCACCGTGACCGAGACGGCGTCCAACGCCTGCGGCAGCGCCAGCGGCTCGCTCAGCTACACGGTCGTCTCCGCCCCCACCTCGTCGACCACGGTCGCCAGCACCAGCGCATGCGCGGCGACCTCCGAGGTCCCTGTCCAGATCCCGTTGGCCGACGAGCCCAAGGCGGTCCTGTATACCCTCGACGGCGGCGCCCAGCAGTCGGCGGCCACGAACGCCAGCGGGCTCGCGGAGGTGCCCATCCCCGCGGGGCAGCACACGGTCAGCTTCTGGGCGCAGGACCAGATAGGGGCGCAGGAGAGCACCCACCACACGCTCACGGCGACGAACGAGACCGCGCCGACGGTGTCGATCACCGACGGCCAGGACACGACCGGCTACGTGATCGGCGCGCCCGCCTCGGCCGTGGTCACGGCCACCGGCGGCGGGCTCACCAGCGACCCGTCGACCACCGACCTCTCGCTGTCGACCGCGACCCCGGGGACGTTCACGGTCTCCCGCACGGCGGCCAACGCCTGCGGCAGCGGCACCGGCGCGCTCACCTACACCGTCCTGCCCAATCCCGTCTACGGGCAGACCTTCAACATCGAGCGGGTCACCGGGACGGTCTACGTGGACATCCCGCCGGGCGTGGGCGCGACCGACCGCGCGGTCAGCGCGCTCCCGCGCGGGGTGTTCATCCCGCTGCGCAGCGCCGCCGAGATCCCCACCGGCTCGATCGTGAACTCGACCCGCGGCGTCGCGCGCCTGTTCACCGCCGTCCCCCGGGGCCCGCTCCAGACCGGCAACTTCGTCGGGCTCTTCCAGGCCCGCCAGGAGGTCTCGCTCGGCGCGCTGACCGAGATCAAGGTCATCGATAGCGGAGGGCCGACCGCCTGCACGACCCGCGCCGGCGATCGCCGCGCCACCCCAGGCAAGGCGACCAAGCCCAAGAAGCTCTCCAGCAAGGTCATCGGGCTGCTGAGCAGCACCGTGCACGGCAGCTTCAGCACCCGCGGGCGGTACGCCGCGGCCACGGTACGCGGCACGAGCTGGACGGTCACCAACCAGTGCAACGGCACGCGCACGAAGGTCAAGGAGGGCTCGGTCGTCGTCGAGAACCTGCACAACCACCACAAGTGGATCGTCAAGGCCCACCACCACCGGTTCGTCCCCGCGCCCGCGGGAGCGCCCGCTCCCCGGCCGGCGAAGCTGCCGAGCCTGCCGTCGCCCAGCTCCAGCGCCCTGCCGCCACTGACGACCAAGAAGGGGCCGACGCAGACGGCAGCGACCACGCCTTCCGCGCTGCCGAGCAAGCTGCCCGCGTTGTCGACCAGCTTTGCGCCCGCCGCCGGCGGAACGACCCGGATCACCAAGTTCGGCGTGGAGAACGCGCCGCCGGGGACCGACATGTCGCTCACCTGCGCCTCCCCGCAGGCCGGCGCCTGCCCGTTCCGGCACACGGGCGCCGGGCTGACCGCCGGCGGGAGCTATGACCTCAGCGGCGCCTTCGGGGACCTGCCGCTGCCGGCGGGCACGAAGGTCACGCTCGTCGTGTCGGCCCCGCCCGCCTTCGAGCGAACCTACGTCTACACGCTGCGTGCCGGAAAGTGGCCGCTGCTGACCCGCCGCTGCACCAACGCAGGCGCGCCGCTGGCCTGTTGAGCGTCCGGGCGGTTTGGGCGGGGTTTCGGGCGCACCAGTGCCCGGACGCCGCCGGCGGACGCCGGTGGGGGTAGCGTTGCCGAGTCCGATGCAGCAGATCCGCCTGCTCGCGGCGATCTGCGCCGCCGCGCTCGCCGTCATCCTCGCCGCGCCCGCGCTGGCCGGCGCCACGACGATCCCGGCCGACAGCCTGATCAGCTCGATCAACGTCGGCAGCGACCTGTCCTGCCAGGTCCAGCTCTCGGGCGAGGCGACGCCCAGCTTCGCGAGCGGCGACTGCGGGACGTGGCTGAGCCTCGACAACGCCGGCCTCCCCGCCGAGGACCTGTTCGGCCCGTCGGGGGGCCCGACGACGACCTACGACTGGACCCCGGTCAGCCAGACCCTCACCGGCACCGGGACCGCGACCGATCCCTACACGCTCACGACCGACGTCCAGGGCAATGATCCGGTCTACGAGGGGCTGGGCAGCTCGCTCGTGGTCGAGGTCAGCGAGGTCGACACCTACGTGACCGGAGCGGACTCCTACGGCACGACGGTCACGATCACCAACCAGTCCATCGGCGAATCCGAGGTCCGCCCGCGCACGGGCGTGCGGCCCCACCAGCTCCTGTTCACCGGCGTGCTCTATCACTCGGGCGCGTGCGAGCTGGACGGGTCGACCGCGAGCTACGGGGTGGTGACCGCCCAAACGCTCGACGCCGACCCCGGACCCGAGTGCGCGCTGACCTCCGGCAACGATCCGCCCCAGGCCACGATGGCCTTCACGCCCGATCCCGGCACGACGGGGGCGACGTATCTCGAGTCCTCCTACTCGTCGGTGAGCGCGGCGATGACCGACACGAACTCGACGTTCAACGACACGGTCCTCCCCGGAAGCAGCTCGGGCGCCGGGATCGGCATCGCGATCCCGTTCTCGCTCCCGGCCACCGACGGCGCGTCGGCGACGGTCTCGTTCACGAGCAGCTTCACGCCTGCGCCGCCGGTCTCCTCGACGACGGTCAGCACCGGCACGTGCGCGGCCACCGGCGAGCTGCCGGTCTCGGTCACCGCCCCGGCCGGCCCGCAGGCCGTCCTGTACACGGTCGACGGCGGCGCCCCGCAGTCGACGCTCGTGAGCCTGTCAACTCCCACCGCGGGCACGGCCGACATCCCGGTCCCGGCCGGGCAGCACACGATCACCTTCTGGGCGCAGGACCAGTTCGGCGACCAGGAGCCCACGGGGCACACGGTGACCGTGGTCGACGGCATGCCGACGGTCACCGTCACCGACAACCAGGGGGTCAGCACCTACGTCGTCGGCGCGAACGCCTCGGCGACCGTCACCGCCTCCGGCGCAGGGCTGACCACCGACCCCTCGACCAGCGACCTGCCGTTGTCGACCTCGTCGACCGGCCCCGTCACGATCACCGAGACCGCGACCAACGCCTGCGGCAGCACGAGCGGCTCGCTCAGCTACACCGTCATCCCCGACCCGACGTCCTCGACCACGGCGACCAACGGCTCCTGCGCCGGCACCGGCGAGCTGCTCGTGCAGATCCCGACCGCCGACCAGCCCTTCGCCGCCCTGTACACCGTCGACGGCGGCACGCAGCAGTCGGCCGCCGCCAACTCCGGCGGCGAGGCCTTGATCCCGGTGCCCGCCGGAGAGCACACGATCACCTTCTGGGCCGAAGATCAGATAGACGTACAGGAGACCAGCCAGCACACGGTGACCCTTGTGAACGGGATGCCGACGGTCAGCATCATCGACAACCAGGGGGTCGGCACCTACGTCGTCGGTGCGCCCGCGTCGGTGGCCGTCGCCGCCGCCGGCGGGAGCCTGACCAGCGACCCGAGCAACCCGGACGTCCCGCTCCCAACGACCACCGCCGGCTCGTTCACCCTCGCCGAGACGGCCAGCAACGTGTGCGGCGATGCGAGCGGCTCGCTGACCTATGCGGTCATCCCGCTCCCGAGCTCGTCCACGACGGTCACGAGCAACTCCTGCAACGGAAGCGACGAGCTATCGGTCCAGGTTCCGCTCGCCGCCGAGCCCGAGGCCGTGCTGTACACGGTCGACGGCGGCGCCCCGCAGTCGGTCAGGACGAGCTCGAGCGGCACCGCGCAGATCCCCTACCCGGCCGGGCCGCACACGATCAGCTTCTGGGCGCAGGACCAGATAGGCGTACAGGAGAGCACGCACCACACGGTGACGGTGGTCAACGAGCGCACGCCGACCGTGTCGATCACCGCCGTGCAGGGCGTGAGCTTCTACGTGCTCGGCGCGTCCGCCGCGGCCGCCGTCACCGCCACCGGCGGGGATCTCGCCAGCGACCCTTCGACGCCGGACCTGCCGCTGTCGACGGCAACGGCGGGGACGTTCACGATCACCCGCGCGGCAACCAACGCGTGCGGCACCGGCACCGGGACGCTCACCTACACCGTCCTGCCGGGCCCGGTCTACGCACAGACCTTCAACATCGCCCCGGAGTCCGGGGAGGTGTACGTGGAGATCCCCGCCGGCGCCGGCGCGACCGACCGCGCGATCGCCACCGTCCCGCGCGGGGTGTTCATCCCGCTGCGCAGCGCCGCCGAGATCCCGACCGGCTCGATCGTCGACTCGACCCGCGGCGTCGCGCGTCTGTTCACGGCCGTGCCGCGCGGCCCGGTCCAGACCGGCGACTTCACCGGCCTGTTCCAGGCCCGACAGGAGGTCTCGCTCGGCGCGCTGACCCAGATCGACGTCATCAACAGCGGCGGCCCCACGGCCTGCACGGCGAGCGCGAGCGACCGCCGCGCCACCCCGCACCACAAGCCCTCCACGCACACCAAGCTGTCCCACAGGGTCATCGGGCGGCTCACGAGTGCCGTCCGGGGCGCCTTCATCACCCAGGGCCAGTACTCGCTGACGACGGTGCGCGGCACGAGCTGGACGGTCACCAACCAGTGCAACGGCACCCGCACGACGGTCCAGCAGGGCTCGGTCGTCGTCGAGAGCCTGCGCAACCACCGCAAGACGATCGTCAAGGCCGCCCACAGCAAGTTCGTCGCCGCCCCCGCCGGCGCGACGGCGCCGCGGCCGGGGGTCCTGCCCCGTCTGCCCGCGTTCGACTCCACCCCGCTCCCCGCGCTGGGCGCCACCTCACCGTCGCCCTCGCCGGTCGGGAGCTTCACGCCGCTCGCCGACGGCAAGACGCTGATCTCCCGGTTCGGCGTGGAGAGCGCGCCCGCGGGGACGACCATCTCGCTGAGCTGCAGCTCAGCGATCTACGGCGTGTGCCCGTTCGGTCACGACGAGGTGTCGCTCCCGGCCGGCGGCAACTACAACCTCAGCGGCGCGTTCGGCGACGTCCCGCTCGCGGCGGGCACGCAGATCACGCTGGCGATCGAGAGCCCGCCGAACCTCGTGCGGACCTCCGTGTACACGCTGCGCAGCGGAAAGGCGCCGCTGCTGAGCACCACCTGCTCCGCCGGCGGTGCGCCGACGGCCTGCTGAGTCAGATGATGCCCTGGCGTACCGCGCTGGCGATCGCGTGCGAGCGGCTGCGCGCGCCGAGCTTGACGACGACGTCGCTGAGCACCTTCTTGACCGTCCGCTCGCTGTAGTGCAGCTCCAGCGCGACCTCTCGGGTCGGCATCCCGGCCGCGACGAGCCGCAGGACGCCCTGCTCGCGTTCGCTGAGCTGCGCCGGCACCGGCACATGGATCGGCATCCCGCTCCAGCTCGGGCGGGCCTCGAGCAACGGCGCTCCGGCGCCGGTGGCCCGTACCGCGGCCACCAGCCCCTCGGCCGTGAGCGCGTCGATCTCCAGGCCGGCGGAGGCGCCGCGCTCCAAGACGGCGGCGAGCCCGCCGGGATCGCGGCGCGAGCCGAGCGCCAGCACGCGGGTGGCGGTGAACTCGAGCAACTCGACGACGAACTCCGCGGCTCCGTCGAGGTCGACGTCGAGCACGACCACGTCGACCTCGGCCAGCGCAGGGTTGGCCCAGGCGTCGTCGATCGAGGCGGCTTCCTCGGTGCGGCCGAGCCCCTCGACGCGGTCCAGGCACGCGGCGCAACCGCGCCGCGCGATGGCCTGGCCGATCACGATCATCACCTCGAGGCCCACCCCGACGGGAGCGGGAGGCGGAGCGGAATCGCGGCCCACGACGACCGTCGCCGACGGTCGTGTGCGCTCAACGGAAAGGCTCGCCCTACTCACCGTGGTCGCCACCGTACGGCAGCATGACGCATTGCACGCCCGGCGTACATCGGGGACTTTCCCCGATCCTTAGTCAAACGACACATCCCGTCAGGGTACGTACATCGACCCATGGGCGAACGTCGGCGCGTTGACAGCGGCGCGGCGCGCGGCTATTGGCCGAGGCGAAGCTCGGTCCGGCGGCGGCGCAGCTCCTGCTTGGAGTGCACGCCGAGCTTCACGTACACGTGTGAGAGGTGCGTCTCCACCGTCCGCGGCGAGACCGACAGCGTCTGGGCGATCTCCCGCACCGTCGCTCCGGTGGCCGCCAGGTGCGCGACGCGCTCCTCCTGGACGGTCAGGCCCTCGGTCGCCGCGGCGCGCCGGCGACGCCCGCCCGCGGCCCGCAGCTCGGCGTTCGCGGCCGCGACCAGCGGGGCGGCACCACACGGGTCGGCGACCTGGCCCGCCTCGGCCAGCAGCGGCCGCGCCCGAGTGGCCTGACCGCAGCGGCGCAGCCAGGCCCCGTACCGGAGCGCGATCGCGGCGCGTTCGAGTGGCGTCACGCACGGCTCGGCGAGCGCCTGCAGGTAGAGCTGCTCGGCGCCCGCGTCGTTGCCCCGCTCGGCGGCGAGCCCCGCCCGACCGCCGGCGGCGATCATGTCCGGCCACCGGGATGGCCCGCCCGCGTGGCGCTCGAGCCACCCGGTCAGGCGCTCGACGTCGTCCAGCGCGCCCGCGGCGAACCCGGCCTCGATCGCCCCGGCCGCCCACCGCGGAGTGCACGGCTCACCCAGCCCGATGCGCTCGACCTGCCCCTCGACCTCGCGATAGGCGGCCACCGCCTCGATCGCGCGTCCCTCGACGAGCAGTCGCTGGCCGCGCACGCTGGCGAGGTTGAGCCGCGCATACCAGGAGTGACCGGCGGAGTCCCGCTCGAGCGGCGCGCACAGGGCGGCGGCCTCGGTCGTGCGACCGAGCGCGACGAGCGCCTGGGCACGGCACAGCGTCACGTGCGGGCCGGTGAGGTGGTCGAGCTCGAGCTCATCCTCGATGTCGTCCGCCTCGCCCAGCACCTCGGCGAGCCGTCCCTGCGAGAGCAGGATGCCGAGCCGGGAGATCCGCAGCGGGATCGCCGCACGCGGCGTCCCGGCGGCCCAAGTGCGCGAGCAGCCGTACTCGATCAGCTCGAGGGCGTCGGCGAACCGGTCGCTCATCGCGAAGATCGGCACGACGTGGGAGATCACGCTCATCGACTGCACGTCCCCGCCCTCGGGAGCGGCGATCTGCGTCTGTGCCGTCTGGGCCATGTGCTCGAGCGCGGCCAGCCCGGCCCTATCGCCGGTCTGCAGCTTGAAGTACCACTCGGTGGTCGCGAGCAGCTCGCCGCCGGGGAGCGCGTCGACCGCGCCCACGCCGGCGACGTCGCGCCCGAGGGACTCGAGCGCGGGTCCGGGTCCGTCGCGCTCCCAGACGACGTGCGCTCGTTCGAGCACCACCGAGAGGGCCATGTCCCCGAGCGCCTCGCCATCGGCGAGCAGGTCCTCGTAGGTCCGCATCGCCTCGCCGAACGCACCGTTGAAGGCCCGCGCGCGAGCGAGCTTCATCAGCGCAACGGTCCGCCGCTCGCCGCCGAGCGGCCGGCGGCTGAGCCGCTCGAAGACCTCGAGCGCGCGGGCGCTGCGACCGGTGAGGAACAGGGCGTCGCCGTACTCGAGCAGCAGCTCGTCGTCGGGCTCGGGCGAGCCGAGCTCCACCGCGCCGCTGATGTGCGCCAGCCCGGTCTCGACCGCCCCGGCGGCGATCGCGAGGCGGCCGGCGCGCAGCAGGATGTCGATCGCGCTCGCGTCGCCGGTGAGGCCCGCCGGCATCGCGTGCGGACCGGCCTGCGCCGCGTCCTCGCGCCCGACGTGATAGTCGAACGCGCGCCGGTGCAGCCGCGCCCGATGGGCCGGGGCGATGTCCTCGTAGATCGCCGAGCCGACGAGGTCGTGCACGAGCTCGATGCGCCCATCCTCGGCGACGTGCACCACCCCGGCCTGCACGAGCGCATCCAGGCCGGCGACGAACTCCTCCTCGGGCACGGCGGCGACGGCCTCCAGCAGGCCCAGCCGAGCGCGCCCGCCCACCACGGCGGCCGCCTGCGCGCAGGCCACGGCGGGGGCGGACAGTCCGGCGAGGTGGCTGAGCAGCAGCGGCCGGCGCATGCGCGCGCCGCCGGGGGGCAGGTCATCCTCGCGCGCCGCGCGGGCGGCCTCGCCGATCAGCAGTGGGTTCCCCGCGCTGAGCTGCCAGCTGCGTTCGGCCATCTCCGGCGTCGGCTCGCGGCCGATCAGCTCGGCGAACAGCCGGTCGCTGGACTCGCGGCGCAGCGGCGCCAGCCAGTGCGCGGTCACGCCGCCGTCGGCCACGAGCTCCTGGACGGTGCCGAGCGCCTCGGGCGGCCACGGGCGCAGGGTGGCGATCATCGCCACGGGCAGCGACGCCAGGCGGCGCACCAGGAACGCGATCAGGCCGATCGAGTCCGGATCGGCCCAGTGCAGGTCGTCGAGCAGGACGATGAGCGGTCCCCCCTCCGTCCAGCTGCGGATCTGACCGCGCGCGAGGTCGTGGAAGCTCGCCCGCCGCTCGTGCGGGTCCGACGGAAGGGCCTCGGCGGTTGAATCGGGCGCCGGCAGCGCGCCGGTGATCTGCTCGCTGTAGGCGAAGGCCAGGTCACGCTCGGCCGGCGTACCGCGGGCGAGCAGCACGCGCGTGTCCCCGCCAACGGTGGCCCGGGCCCGGTCGACGAGCGCGCTCTTGCCCAGCCCGGGATCGCCGATCAGGAACAAGGCCCCGCCGCTGCCGCCCTCGGCGGCGGCGATCAGCTCGTCAATGGCCGCGAGCGCGGTCCCGCGCTCGTGCAGCGGCAGCGGCGGCGGCTCCGATACCACGGAGGCCCAGCTGCCCTCGGGGCGGTCTGCGTAGCCGGCCAAGCTCGGCCGAAGACTACTCGCGGGCGCTCACCGGCGCGGGATCGGCCGGTCAGCGACCGTCGAGGTCCAGCAGGCGCGACAGCTCGGACATGAGCCCCAGCCAGCCCGCGAACGGGACCTCGTGTCCGTCGGCCGTGCGGAGCATCCCCGACGGGCGCCCCTCGCCGTCCACGGCGAGCCGCAGCATCAACTCGGTGGCGGCGTCCGAACGGTCCGCGCTCTCCCCTGGCCGGCTCACAGACATGCGACCACAGCCGGCAGCGTGACCAGCGGGTGACCGATTTACATCCGGGAAAGTCCCGGATCCGGACGCTCGCCCGGCGATTCTGCCCGTTCGGCCGCCCAAGGAGGCATCGCCTTGGCGCCGCGATTGGCGCATGCTGTACCGATGCCCGGTGCGGTCCTGAACGGCGAGGCCCAGATCATCTGCCCTCACGGTGGGAAGGTCATCGTCGTGCCCAAGCAGTTTCAGGTGCTCGTCGGCGGCGCGCCCGCGCTCGCGTCCGGCGACCTCGAGGGGTCCGTGATCGTCGAGTGCCCGATCCCGGCGACGCCCCTCACGAGTCCGTGCCTGTTGGTCGCCACCGAGATTCCCGAGCCGGGGGTCGGCCAGTCGATCGCCGGGCTGTGCGCCGGCAGGCCGCTGCTGCTCGAGGGTATTCAAGCGCTCACCAACGGACGACCCCCAGGCCTGACGATAACCGTCTACCCTGGCCAAGTGCAGGTGATCGCTTGACGACCGGCCCGGGCGCGGGCGCCCCCACTCGCCGCATCGGGCGCTACGGGATCCTGGGCGAGCTGGGCCGCGGAGCCAACGCGATCGTCTACCTCGCCAGCTGCGACGACGCGGAGATGGTCGCGCTCAAGGAGCTGGTGGCGATCGGCGATGACGAGATCGCCACCGAGCGGTTCGTACGCGAGGCCAAGTTCGGCGAGGTGATCGAGCACCCCAACATCGTCGCGGTGCTCGATCACCTCGAGCACGAGGGCGCCGCCTACATGGCCCTCGAGCTCGTCGATGGCGGCGACCTGCGCGCGTTGGTCACCGAGCTGTCGCTCCCGCAGCTCGGTGCGGTGCTCGAGGGAGTCCTGTCGGCGCTCGCGTACGCCGGCGCTCGGGACATCGTCCACCGCGACCTGAAGCCCGAGAACATCCTTCTCACCGCGAACGGCGAGATCAAGGTCTCGGACTTCGGGATCGCGAAGCTGCTCCACGGCGACGATCACGGGCTCACACGGATGGGGACGACGGTCGGCACGCCCGGCTACATGTCCCCGGAGCAGGCGATGGGAATCGAGCTCACCCCGCGGGCGGACCTGTACGCAGCGGGCTGCATCGCGTTCGAGGCGTTGACCGGCGGCGCACCGTTCCACGACCTCGCGCCGGCGGTCCGGCTGCTGAACCACGCGAGCCGCGACGTGCCCGATCCGCGCACGCTCGACGCCGCGGTCTTGCCGGGCGTGGCCGAATGGGTCGTGCGCATGACGGCGCGCGACCCCGAGGCGCGCTTCGCGGACGCCGGCGCGGCATGGACGGCGCTCGACCAGGTGCTGGTCGACGAGCTCGGGTCCGGGTGGTACGGCAAGGCGGGCATCGAGCCCAAGCCCGCGCAAGCCGGGCAGATCCGCGAGCTCACCGACGGCTTCATGACCTTCGCGGGCCCGGTCGCGCTGTACGAGGCGATGGCCGCCGACCCGCCGCCGCCGGACTCCATCTACGGGCGCACCGCGCCGGCGCAGCCGGTACCGCAGGAGCCCCCGTCGCAGGCCGCCGAGCCCGCTGCGCCCCCGGAGCCTGCTCCGCCGGACGAGCCCGACTCCGAGGAGGCCCCCGCCGAGGAGGCCCCCGAAGAGGGCCATCACCACCGCCGTCTCGGCGCACTCGGCCGCGCGGTCTCGCGGCACCGCGACGACCGCTGAACGCGCCGCTCAGCGCGCCTTGAACGTCGGCTCGTCGGCGAGCGCCGCCGGTGCCGGCGTCGCCGAGGCGCCCACGAAGGCCGGCCCGCCCTCCGAGCGCCGCGCGAGCCGCCGGAGGATCGCGTCCCGCAGCGAGGCGACGTGCGCCCCGGCTCCGGAGGCCGCTCCCGTGCCGGACGGCGCCCCGGCCGCCGAGAAGGAGTCGTTCGACGGGACGGCAGCGTCGGCCCCCGCGGCCGCGCCCGTCGACGGCGTCGACCCGGCCAGCGACACCGCATCGGGCGAGGCCACCGACGCCCCGATCTGCGACGGCGAGGGCGGCAGGCTCGCGCCGGCGCCCGAGATGGCCGGCGGGCTCGTGGCGACCTCCGTCGGCGCCGCCGCGAACGGCGATCCGCCGGGCGCGAGCGAGCCGGACCCGACGAGCGCCTGCGCGGCGCTGAGCTGATCGGCGTAGCGACCGCGGAACTGGGCCGCCGGCTGCTCGATGTCGGCGACCCACGTGCCCCACGTCGACGGGTCCTGCCCGAAGTTCACGTCGCCGGCGGCGACGTGCTCGGATTTGACCGTGAGCGCCTGCTCGATGAACCACCACACCTGTAGGACCGGGTGCTGGTAGTAGCCGGCGTAGGGGTATTGGTTCCAGACGCTCGCGCGCATCTGGAAGTAGCCGAGCGAGTCCGCGTTGCAGCATGCGTTGTTGTTGAGGTTCGACTCCACCAGCGCGGCCATGACCGGCAGCGCGCGCGGCAGGCCGGCGGACTGCGCGGCGTCGCCCATCCACTGGGCGATCGCCTCCGGGCTGGCGACGTTCCCCGGCCACGGGCCGATCCCCACCCCGCCGAGGTCGGCGGCGGCGTCCGATGTACCCGTCCCGGCGCTCGGCGGCTCGTAGAGCACCGGCGTCTGGACCGGGACCGGCGGGAGCGCCTCGGGGTTCGGCTCGACCGTCGGCAGGCCGAGCCGGGTCCCGCCCGAGCTGGAGTGATCGAGCCCCAGGACGCTTCGCAGCTGGTCGAGGTTGGTGTGGGCCACGACGTGATGGGCGGCGCTGGCCACCTCGGTGCCGAGCGAGCCGGCGGCGTGGACGAGGACCAGGCTCTCCCCGCCGGCGGCGAGCACGACCCCGGCGATGCTCGACTGCAGCTCGCGGCGCCCCAGCGGCTGCACGCCGGCCGGCGGCCCGGCGCTGCGCACGCGCTGCCGCAGCGAGGCGTCCCCGAGCACCTGCTGGGCGAGCACCGCGAACGGATCCGGGGCGCTCACGAGCTCCGGGCTCCCACGCGGCGCAGCCACAGGGGTCGCCCGACGAGCATCGCCGTCGGGGCCAGCAGCAACGTCCACACGACCAGCAGGATCGGCAGCGACACGCCCGAGGGCAGCGCGGCGCGCAGCGCCGGCAGCGCGTGCGCGGCCATCGCCGTCGCCAGCGAGGCGCCGACGACACCCCACACCACAACCGACACGCCGTAGGCGATCAGCACGCGCGGACCCTCCGGCCCGCGGCGGCCGGCGAGCCGGCGCTGCAGGTCGGCCACCGCGGACTCGCGCAGGTCCGGGCGGCGCAGCGCCTCGCAGAGCAGGTGGTAGCCGTCGCGCGGCAGACACGGGTTGAGGTTCAGCAACGCGGCCAGGTAGCCGGCCAGGCAGACCTGGAAGCAGACGTCGCGCAGTTCACCGCCGGTAGCGAGCGCGGCGATCGCCGCGGCGCCGGCGATCGTCAGGTCGCTGAGCGGGCCCGCGGCGGTGACCGCCATCCGGCGCTTGCGCGGCTCGAGCCACACCGGCGAGGTGTCCACGAACGCGTACGGGAAGACGGCGAGCAGCCGCACGCCGGCCGCGCCGACGCGATGGCCGGTCTCGGCCAGCGCGAGCCCGTGCGCGATCTCGTGGGCGGCGACGAGCAGGGCCCGCGCGGCCAGGAAGCAAAGCGCCCCCAGCCCGAGCCGCCCGCCGACGGTCAGCGGCTGCGCGCCGCCCTGCGCCACCAGCGCGACGGTCGCCGCCAGCCCGGCCGAGGCGACCGCGACGATCACCACGAGCGCGGGCAGGGTGAGCAGCAGCCGCCCGCCGCGGCGGTGCAGGCGATCGATCGCGGCCGGCGCACGCCGGAAGCTCCACGTGCGCGGGCGCGCGAGCCGCGCGAGCAGGCCGAGCGGCACGTGATCGGAGGGCTGCTGCGGGGCCATCCCCTCGAGCAGGCCGCGGTCGCCGAGCTCGGCGAGCAGGCGCACCATCAGCGCCGGCCCGTCGGTTCCGATCGCCCTGCGCGTGGCGCCCATCAGCTCGTCGAGGTCGCGCGTGCCGTCGAGGGCGAGGGCCAGCCCAGCCTCGGCGTCGCCGAGTCGCAGGCAGCTGCCGGGCACCTCGGGGTGGCGCAGGACGTGGCGCAGCGGTCCCTCGTCGCACGGCAGCAGCGCGACCTCGGCGACGCGGGCGAGCCGTGGTCGGGAGAGCTCGCTCATGAGGGCGGGCTCGCCAGGCCCGCGTAGACGGGGTTCATGCCGTTCGCGCCCAGCGTGTCGAGCAGGTGCGGGTCGGCGACGTAGAAGCGGATCACGCTGCCCGGCGCCTCGGTGCACAGGTCATCGCTCTGCACGACGGTCAGCTCGAGGCCGTCGGGCCGCCAGGCGACCTGGCAGGCGTGGACGGGCAACGCCTTGCCCTTGGACGGGATCAGGTGCGCCGGGCTGGTGATCACCACCTGGAAGTAGGCGGACAGCAGGTTGGTCACCAGCGCGACCTGCTTGCCCGACGGCGAGAACTGCGCGTCGATGACGCCGTGACCGGGCTCGTCGACCTGCGAGGCGACGTGCCCGTGCCAGTTGGCGGGGTCGGTCGAGAACGCCTTCCTGGAGGTGAAGCGCAGGATCCCGAACGTCGACGGGTTGCCCGGCTTGGTGCCGAAGACGAGGATCTCGCGGCCGTCGGCCCGCCAGGACACCGAGCGGCCCAGGTTCCAGCCGTCGTCGGGCAGGCACTGCGGGTGCAGCTGCTTGTTCTTGAACCCCGACAGGCACAGCGCGCCGATCCCCTCGATGGTGCGCACCATCGCGAACACGCTCGTCTTGGGGTCGGGCGCGTAGGTGACGTTGGTGAGCGTGTCCGGCCCGGAGTAGATCACCATCGGCTTGGTCGGCTTCTTGGCCTGGGCCATGAACACCCGCGTGGCCGAGCGGTAGACGAACAGCGTGCCGTGCGGGGAGAACGAGACCTCGGTCGCCACCGGGTCCGGGCCGGTGACGGTCGAGACGACCGCGCCGCTCATCGGGTTCACGAACGTCAGGCTCGAGCCGTTGTCGTAGACGACGTCGGGGATCCCGGCCGACACGAGCAGCTGCACGCTCGAGCCGGCCTTGACCGAGGTCCCCGGCCCGGGCCGGACCGAGGTGAGCGTGCCGACCTTCTGGGGCTCGATGGTGGGAACGACCTTCGGGACCAGGCCCGCCGCGCCGACCGCCTGCGCGTAGGCCGCCTCCTTCTTGCCGGCGATCGGCGGGACGATCACCTTCTTGGCCGCGGCGGCCGCCGCGGCGGCGGCCGCGGACTTCTTCTTGGCCGCGGCGGACTGCTCGGCCTTCTGCTTCTTGGTGAGCGGCGGCGCCTTCAGGAACACATCGACCGCGGTGCCGTCGCGCAACCGCTGGCCCGCGACCGGGATCTGCGAGCCGACCACCCAGGTGAGCGGCGCGGTGATCGGCTCGACCTCGCCGAGACTGAGCTGGGCGGCCCCGAGCTTCTCCTCGGCCTTGGCGCGCGTGAGTCCGACGACGTTCGGGGCGATGGCGTAGCCGGTCCCCACCGCGACCTTCAGCGAGACCAGCGTGCCCTTGTTCACGCGGGCGCCGGCCGCCGGGAACTGGGCCACGATCGTGCCGGGCGCGACCGCGTTGGTGGGCTGCGAGGCCTCGGTCGGATCGAGCTGCAGGTGCGCGGCGCGCGCCTTCTCCTCGGCGGCGAACGTGTTGTGCAAGCCGACCAGCCGCGGGACCGTGACCTGGTGGTTGCGCGTGAGGATGTACAGCGCGACGAGCCCGCCGATGAGCAGCGCGAGGATGATCATCCAGGTCGAGATGATCGGCTTGTGGCGGAAGATGACCTGCGAGGGGGCAACCGGACCGACCACGCCGCCGCCGCCGCGCAGCTTGAGCTCCTCCAGCTTGTACTGCTTCTGGGGCGGGCGCGGCAGACGCACGCGGGGCTTGCGCACGGTGACGCCATGCGGCCCGACGCTGACACTGGGGCCGGTGACGTAGCGCTTCAGTCGCTCCTTGAGCGTGGGCTTCGGCCCCTCGGGCTCGGGCGCGTCCGGCAGCGCCTCGATCGTGACGACATGCTGACGGACGCGGCCGATCAGTCGCGGGCGCGGCGGGCGCAGCTCCAGATACGTCGTGCGCGACTCGGTCGGGGAGAGCGGCATCCGCCGCGCAGCGAAGCTGCCCTTGATCTCGGCGTCGGCGTCGACCGCGTACAGCCAGAGGTCGATCGGCCCGTTGCCGGCGTTCGTCAGCGTGACCGCGTAGCGGGCCCTCAGCCGGGCGGCGCGCGAGCGCGGCTCGGCTTCGATCACCCAGTCGTTGAACTCGGCGATGTCGATCGCGGCGTCGGCGCGGGCGGCGATCCCGCCGTTGGTGCGCGCGACCGCGAGCACCCGCAGCGGCCAGCGGCGCGCCTCGGAGGTCGGCGAGCGCGGCGGCGAGACCTCGACACGTAGGCTCTGCTCGCTTTGGCCCCCGGAGCCGAACGGGACGAGGTAGACGGTGCTCGGCGTCACGGCGGTCCACCCGGCTGGCAGCCAGGCCGTGACGAGGTCGTAGTTCTCGACGATCCTGCTCGTGTTGCGCAGCGTGGCCAGGAAGATCGCCCGGCCACCGGCGGCGACCGGCGCGACCGCCGCCTCCTCGGCCGAGATCGCTCCCGGGTCGGCCTCGGCCCAGCGCACGACGAGCGTCGCGCCGCCGGTGTCGGGCAGCGCGGGCTCGGGCTCAACCACCGGCGGGGGAGCGATCGGCGGCAGGTCGGCGAGCGCGGCGGTGTGCTCGAGCGTGGGCGGGATCGGGTGGGCGCCCTCGCCGAGGAGGTCGAGGACGTCCTGCTCGCCGCCAAGGATGAACGGCGGCGGCGGCGGCGCGAACGCCGGGGGCGGGGGCGCGAACGCCGGCGGGGGCTCAGGCGGAGGCGGAGGTGGGATAAAAGGTGGAGTGGGACCTGCCTCCGGGGCGCCCGACGCCGGTGGGGCGGACTCCTGCCCCCCCACCGGCGGGTCGGGCGGCAGGGGCTCCGTCGGTGGCGGCGGGGGCTCGGCCGGCGCCGGGGGCGCGGGCTCGGCCGGCTCGGCGGGTTTCTCGGCGGCCGCGCGGCGCGAGCGGGTCAGCTCCCAGCGCAGGTACTCCCCGCAGTTCGGGCAGAAGTCGCCGCCCCCGTCGTATTCGAACCCGCATGAGCGGCAGGTGACGCTCATTTCGAGGCCCGTTTGACGCGCAATCGCACACGCACCGAGGCTGGCTTCCAGCGGTCGATGGTCTGGGCGAGCGCGAGCTGCACCTCCTGTGGGGGTGTCGAGTCGCAGTACACATCGAACAGCGGGGCCGGCGCCTCGGGGGCAGGCCCGTCCTCGGTCGAGACGGTGACCAGGCCGTGGTCCTGCACACGCAGGGGCAGGTCGGGAAAGAAGAGCGACAGCGCGAGCTCCATGCCCGCGCGGGTCCCCCGCCGGCGCGCGAGCTCCCCGGCGTCGGCGAGCGTCTCGCGCCGGCGCTCGGGGGGCTCGGTCTCCAGCTCGTCGACGCCCAGCCAGTGGGCGATCGCCACCAGCAGGTAGTCGGGGGCCAGCTCGCTGTCGAAATGGGCGGGCAGGCAGTCGAGCAGCGTCCCGATCGGGTCCAGCACGTACTCGAGCGCCTCGACGAAGGCCATCGCGAACGGCTCCTCGCGGTAGATGGCCGGGAGCTCGTGGCGCAGCGCCCGGCGTGCGGACACGCTCGCCGGGGCCGCGGTCGACGCGACCGGAACGAGGTCGGTGGAGCTCATATCCCCCGTGCCGTGGCGCGCACGACGTGTCGACCGGAGGCGACCAGCTCATCCGGCTCGAGCACCAAGTGGGTACCGAGCGGGCGCTCGGCCTGCACCCCGGTGCGCAGGTCGATCTCGTACAGGCGCAGCAGCCGCACGTACTCTACGCCAACGATCGCGTGCAGGATTCCGTAGAGCTCGCCCACGTTCATCGAGCGACCGAAGGGCCAGCCCGTGCCGTGGTGGGCGACGGTGCCGCCGACGAGCGGGTTGATGTACCTGTACAGCGACTGCTCGGCCTGCAGGCGGATGCGCTCGACATCGGCAAGCGGCTGCGCCTGCAGCTCGGCCACCACGCTCACCGGGCGCAGCCGGACGGGAGCCACGTGCACGCTGGAGCCGAGCAGCCGGCGGTCGTCGAGGTGCGCGGCCACCTCCTCGAGCAGGTGCCGGTCGGGCTGGAGCTCCTCCCAGGTGAGCGGGCGGTCGGGATTGTGCAGGTGCGGCAGCACCCGCACGGTGACCGCGCCGCCCTCGGCCGCGGGGATGCACACCGAGCGAGCGACGCGCGGCGTCGCCTCGCGGGCGAGGTGCTCGAAGTCCTCCGCGGTCACGGCACGGTGCCGGCCGCGAAGCTCCAGCGCGGCTCGTACGCGCACCTGGCTGAGGTCCTCGGCGTCGACGCCACCCCAGGCCGCCCCGGGATTGCTGATCGATGCGATCCCGGGCGGACCACTCTGGAGCACGGTGAGGGTTCCCGCGCTGACGTTCCCGGCCAAGCCGCCGCCGTGCCGGTAACGGCTCAGGCGTAGCAGCGCACCGGCCGGCGGGATCGCACCCAGACGTTGCCACCCGCCGGTGGCGTCGCGCACGGCGGGAGCGAGCTCGACGCAGCCCGCGATCGGGTCGCAGGTCCACACGCGGTCCTGCGGACCACACCCCAGGAAGGACTCGCGCAGCTCCCAGGGCTCCCAGTCCTCGCCGTCGGGGAGTCGGACCTCGAGCCGGTCGTGATCGGCTCGAGGAACGAGCATCGGCGGGTGATCGACGGCGAACGTCTGTCCGGCGGTGCCGTCGCTGGTGCCGATGATCTCGTTGTCGACCACCATCGCGTGCTCGGCGGGCAGCAGCGCGCCGATCGGCACGATGGCGAGCGACTCGATCTCGGGAGGCTGCTGGTAGCCGGCGCCGTCCGGGCCGGGGTCGAGCACCCGGCAGCGCAGCCAGTAGAGGCGCTCGCCGCCCAGCGGCGCCCGGGTGCTGCGGTGCGGGAGCTGGAGCACGACTCGGCCCGAACCGAAGTTGAAGCCGCCGGTGGTGTCCTCGAGCACCTCGGCGGGCAGCCAATCCTCCTCCCCGCTGCTGATCTCCCAGACGAGCGGCGGTGCGAAGGGATCGACACCGGCGCCGCGAGCGGAATCGGCCTCGACCTCCAGGCGCATGACCAGCCGGTCGATCGGCGAGGAGAAGCCCAGGTGCAGCGCGTCGCCTTCCTGGGGCGGGGAGGCGAACGCCGCACGGTCATCGCCGAGCGGCCTGACCGCGCCCGCGTCGACGCTGATCGTCTTGGTGACGTCGGCGCGCAGCAGGACGAACGCGACCGGGGGAAGCGGCTCGATCGTGCGTCCGTCGACGAGCCCGAAGGTGATCGCCTCGTCGCTGGCGGTGCGCAGCGTGGCCACCTCGGTATCGTCGGCGGCGATCGTCACCGGCGCGTCGGGGGGGGCGGCGAGCATGAAGCGCACGTCGGTGCGGGCGGGCGTCGGGGGGCGGATCTTGACGCCGAGCAGCGAGAGCAGTTGCAGGTGGACCTTGTCGGGGATGCGGTTGAGCCGGTACAGGGTCAGGTCGGTCATCCACGCGAACAGCTCGATCAGCGTGATGCCCGGGTCCGAGACGTTGTGCTCGGTCCACTCGGGGCACAGCGAGTGGATGCGGGTGCGCGCCTCGGAGACGAGGTCTTGGAAGCGGCGGTCGTCCAGCTCGACTTCGGGCAGGGTCACGGCGCCTCCTCCTCGGCCGGGATGACGTAGAACGGGTAGACCAGATTGCGGATCGAACCGGTGCTGCGCAGGCGATAGGTGAGGTCGATCACCACGCGCCCATAGGCGGAGCCGGAAAGGTCGAAGCTGACGTCGGTGAGGTCGATGCGCGGCTCCCAGCGCGCGAGCGCGTTACGCACTGCGCGCGAGATCTCCCCGAGCGTCGACGGGTCCAGGGTGTCGAAGACGTGGTCGTGCAGCGTGCAGCCGAACTCGGGGCGCATGGGCCGCTCGCCGGGCGCGGTCGACAGGATGATCCCGATCGCCTGGTCGACGTCCTCCTCGCTGCGGGCGAGCGCGATGCGGCCGCGCTGGTCGACGCCGAGCGGGAACGCGAGGCCGCTGCCGAGCCGGTCGCTCATCCGATCATCACCTCGGAGCCCTGCAGTGCCAGCACACCGCTTGACTGGACCGTCACCATCGACCCCTTGAGGGTGAGCGCGGCGTTGGAGGTGACCGACACCGGGCCGTTGCCCTGGATGGTGACCTCGCCGTTCGCCTTCACCGTGACGGTCGCCTGCCCCTCGATGGTCATCGGCGCCGTCGCCTTGATGTCGGCGGCAGCCTGCGACTCGATCGTCATCGCGCCGGTCGACTTCATGTCGAGTGTCGCGCCGGAGGTGATGGTCATGGCCTGGCCGGAGACGAACTTGATCTGCTGGTCGTACTTGGCGTCGAACGTACGCGGCATCCGCACGACGTGCGATGACTCCTGCGCGATGAGGTCGGTGCCCGGCTTGTCCTGGCCGTTGAACAGCACGCCCAGGACGATCGGGCGCTGCACGTCGCCGTGCTCGAAGCCGACGATCACCTCGTCGTTGACCGCGGGCAAGGCGACGATTCCGCGGCTGCTGCCCGCCGCCGGCCACGCGATGCGCACCCAGTCGCTCTCGAGGCTGTCGTCGAGGGCGGGGTACTTGAGCTTGACGCGGCCGATCTGCAGTGGATCGCTGTTCTGGCTGACCAGGCCGATCGCCAGGTGCGAGGCGAACCCCTCGTGTCCCGAGCGCCCGCCGAGCTCCCTGGGGAGCGGCCGCCCGCCCGCACCGAGGGTGAAGCGCGTCTCGTAGCCCGATGCGCCGCGGTAGATGTGGGTCGCCGCCACCACGCGATGCGTCCCGCCGAAGCGCTTGCCGACCCCGTCGAGCGTGACGAACGCGCCCGGCGCGATCTGCGGGTTGCCAAGGGCCACCGCGGTCGCCTCGATTACCTCGTTGGCCATTCGGCTCGCGAGCCCGGTGGCCATGTCCTTCGCCTGCCCGGATGACTGGGCGGGTCGGTCGACGACCGTGAGCGTGCCTCCGCCGAGCGCCGACGAGGCCTTGGAGCGTGGGCTCGTCTGCGTGCCGACCGCGGGAGTCGGGGTGCCGTTCGAGGTGACCGCCTTCTTGGAGGTCATGTCCCAGGAGCGCCACGTCACCTGCTCGAGCTGGGCGACTCCCGAGATGCGCGGGCGCAGCGTGTGCAGCGTCTCACCCAGCTTCAG
>DATAWZ010000064.1:0-27006 GCA_036266975.1 Solirubrobacteraceae bacterium | reverse complement strand
GAGCGCCGGCTGCGCAAGGAGCTCGACATCCCGGTCATCCACGACGACCAGCACGGGACCGCGGTCGTCGTGCTCGCCGCGCTGCTGAACGCCGCCCGCGCGACCGGCCGCGAGCTTGCGCAGGCCCACGTGGTGATCGTGGGCGCGGGCGCCGGCGGCGCCACGACGGCCCGGCTCCTGCACGCGCACGGCGTCGGTCGGCTGTCGCTCGCCGACCATCGCGGCGCGCTCGGTGCGGGCCGCGAGGATCTCGCACCGGTCAAGCTCGCGCTGGCTGAAGAGCTCGGCCTGGATGACGACGGATCGGTCGGGGAACGGCTGCGCGGCGCGGACGCGGTGATCGGGCTGTCGGCACCGGGCGCGTTCTCGCGCCAGGACGTCGCGGCGATGGCTGACGATCCGATCGTTCTGGCGCTCGCCAACCCCGAGCCGGAGCTGGACCCCGGACGAGCTGCAAGAGACAGGCGCGGCGGTGGCCGGCACCGGCCGCTCGGACCATCCAAGCCAGGTCAACAATGTGCTCGCGTTTCCCGGGCTCTTCCGTGGAGCGCTTGACGCGGCGCTGCACGAAGTCGACGAGGGCGCCCTGCTGCGCGCGGCCCAGGCGCTGGCGGGCCTGACCGCCGAGCCGAGCGCCCGGGCGATCCTGCCGCGCGTACTTGACGAGGGCGTCGTCCCCGCGGTCGCCGAGCGCGGCTGAGTGGGCCACCGCCGCTCGAGGAGGTTCAGCGGGACGCGAGCGGGGTAGCCGGCACGGAGTGAGGCTGCGGTCGTGGGCGCACGATCATCACGCCGGCGCCGAACGAGCGCTGCGGCTGGTGCTTGATCTCGCGCTCGTCGCCGGGCTCTACCTGATCGCGATTGACACCGTGGCTCTGCCCGAGGTGCTCGCCGGCGCCGCCGCGGTCGTGCCCGCCGTCGCCGCATTGCGCCTGTCCGGCGGACGCCACGTGGCGCTGGCGCCGTGGCTGGCGCGCGTGCTGCGCGCCACGCCGCGGCTGCTCCTCCAGATCGGCCACGACATCGCCACGGTGAGCCTGGAGGCCGTGCTGGTCGCCCAGAACGCAGACCGACAGCGGGGCGCACTGCGGGCGATTCCGTTCTCTGGCGGCGGCGATGAGCCCCGCGCCCGCGGACGCCGAGCGCTGGCCGAGGCGCTCGGATCGCTCCCACCGAACACGCTCGTGCTCGGCGTCGACGCCGACAGCGACGTGCTCCTGGTCCACGAACTCACGCCGGCCCGTGGCGCCGGCGATCCGCTGGGGCTCGGATGAACGAGTGGAAGTGGGCGGCGGCGGTCCTTGCGGTCGCGCTGGCACCCTGCCTGCTGGTCTGTCTGCGCGCGCGCGTGCCGAGTGCGCTGGTCGCGCTCGAGCTCTCCTCGGTGCTGTGCACAACGATCCTGGTGCTGCTGTGCGAGGGCACCCACCGCCAGCCGTTCATCGACCTCGCGCTCCTGTTCGTGCTGCTCTCGAGCGTTGGCGCGATCGTCGTCGCGCGGTTGATGGAGCACGACACGTGACTCCGCGCGACGCGGTGACGGGCGCGCTGCTGGTGACAGGCACGTTGCTGGAGCTGTTCGCCGTGCTCGGACTGGTGGCGATGCGCGACGCCCTGTCGCGGCTGCACTATGTCGGCCTGGCCGGGTACGGGCTGCTGCTCGTCGGCGTCGCGGTGCTCGTCCGCCAGTCGTTCTCGCTGATCGGGGACAAGGCTCTCGCGGTCGGCGTGCTCGGGGTGGCGCTCGGGCCTATCGTCGCGCACGCGACCGCGCGCAGCCTCCGCATCCGCGCGCACGGGCACTGGAACGCACCGGCGGAGTCGGAGGGCGAGCCGTGACTGTGCTGCAGGCCGTCGCGCTGACGCTCGTCCTGGCCGGGGGGACGAGCGTGGCGCTCACTCGCGAGCCACTGCGCCAGGTGCTGCTGCTCGGCCTCTACGGCGGCGCCCTGACGATCCTCTTCTTCGTCCTGCAGGCACCCGACGTCGCGCTGTCGGAGATCGTCGTCGGTCCGATCGCGATGCCGTTGATCGTGCTGGCCGCGCTGCGCAAGATCGGCGAGCAGGAGCGCGAGCGCCGCGCCTCCGAGGCAGAGGACGACCGGTGAGCCGCCGGGGGCGGCTGCTGCTGTTCGCGCTGGGCGGCGCGACCCTGGCCGCCGTGCTGGTCATCGCCGAACGGGGACTGCCGTCGTTCGGCGACTACCACGGCGTCTACGGGCGCGTCGTCCAGGCGACCGAGCCGGTGCTGCGACGCGCGACCGACCTGGTCACCGCGCTGAACTTCGACCTGCGCGCGTTCGACACCGTGGGCGAGGAGTTCATCCTGTTCGCCTCAGTCGCCGGCGTCGCCCTGATCCTGCGACGCATGCGCGACGAGGACGACCGCGCCCTGGCGAGCACGCCGCAGGAGCACCGCTTCACCGGCGCCAGCGACGCGTTGCAGTTGCTCACGCTCGCGCTCGTGCCGACGTTCATCGCGCTCGGCGTCTACGTGATCATCCACGGAGCGCTCACACCCGGTGGTGGCTTCCAGGGCGGCATCGTGCTCGCCGCCGGTCCGCTGGCGATGCTCCTGGCCGGCCGCTACCTCGCGCTCAAGCGCCTGGCCCCGGTGTGGGCGCTCGAGAGCGTCGACGCCGCGGGCGCGATGGCCTACGTGCTGATCGGCCTCGGCGGTCTGGTGTTCGCGTCCAGCGCGCTGCAGAACTTCCTGCCGCTGGGCACGCCGGGCCAGCTGCTCTCGGCCGGCACGATGCCGCTCAGCTCGATCGCCGTGGGCATCGAGGTGACCGGCGCCTTCCTGCTCACCTGGACCGAGTTCCTGGACCAGGCGCTGATCGTCGAGCGCCGGCATTGAGCTTCTACCCCTACGCGGTCGCGGCCTGGCTGTTCGTGGTCGGGCTGTGGGGGATCGTGGCCAGCGAGAACCTCGTCCGCACGGTCCTGTGCCTCACCGTCGTGCAGTCGGCGACCTACGTGTTGCTGCTCGCCGTCGGCTACCGCCACGGCGGGGCGGCGCCGATCGTCGCCGACATCCCGGTGCACTCGCGCTTGGTGGACCCCACCGTGCAGGTGCTCGTGCTCACCGACGTGGTCATCGAAGCGACGGTGAGCGCGCTGCTGCTCGCCCTCGTCGTCCAGGGGCACAAGCGCTTCGGCAGCGTCGACCCGCAGCAGCTGCGGGCGCTGCACGATTGATGAGCAGCCTCGGCGCCCTGCCGGTGCTCGTCGCGATGCTCGGCGCCGGGGTGCTGGTGGCGAGCAGCGCGTTCATCCCGCGGGCCGGTGCCGACGCGCTCGCCACGAGCGTGACCGCCGGCGTCCTGGTGCTGTGCGCGCTGCTCCTGCACCGCGCCTCGCAGAGCCCGTTCGCGTACTGGCTGGGGGGCTGGCGACCCAGGGGCGGGGTCACGATCGGCATCTCGCTGTCGATCGATCCGATGGGTGCGGGCGTCGCGATGTTCGCCGCGCTGCTCGTGCTCGCCGCCCTCGTCTACTCGATCCATTACTTCGAGGCCGTCGAGGGCCTCTTCCACGGGCTGATGCTCGTCTTCCTGGCCGCGATGGCGGGCTTCAGCCTCACCGGCGACCTGTTCGACCTGATCGTCTTCTTCGAGCTGATGAGCACGGTCGCCTACGCGCTCACCGCGTACCACATCGAGGAGCGCGCCCCGATCCAGGGCGCGATCAACTTCGCGATCACCAACAGCATCGCCGGCTACGCCATGTTCGTCGCCGTCGCCCTGCTGTATGCGCGCACCGGCGCCCTGAACCTGGCCCAGATCGGCGCGGCGCTCGATCACCACCACGCCGATCCGCTCGTCATCGTCGCCTTCGCCCTGCTGGCCGTGGGCTTCCTCACCAAGGCAGCGGTCGTACCGCTGCACTTCTGGCTCGCCGACGCACATGCCGTCGCCCCGGCGCCGGTCTGCGTCCTGTTCTCGGGGGTCATGGTCGAGCTCGGCGTGTATGCCGTGGCACGGCTGTACTGGGAGGTGTTCGCCGGGGCGCTGGCCGGGCACGTCGCCGCCGTGCGGGCGATCCTCGTCGCGCTCGGCGTGGCCACCGCGCTGCTCGGGGCGCTGATGTGCGTCCTGCAGCGCCACGTCAAGCGGCTGCTCGCGTTCTCGACGATCAGCCATGTCGGCGTGATGGTTTGCGGCATCGGGCTGCTCACGCCCGGCGCCCTCGCCGGGGTCGCCACCTACGCCGCCGGTCACGGATTGGCCAAGGCGGCGCTGTTCATGCTCACCGGCGTGCTGCTGCACCGCTTCGCGACGGTCGACGAGTACGACCTGCACGGGCGCGGGCGCGGCCTGCGCGTCACGGGGGTCCTGTTCGCGTTCGGGGGCGTGCTGCTCGCCGCGGTGCCGCCCCTGACGATGTTCGCCGGCAAGTCGCTGATCGAGGACGGCGCCGGACGAATCGGCTACGGCTGGCTGTCGGTCGTGTGCGTGCTGGTGTCGATGGCGACCGGGGGAGCGGTGCTGCGCGTGGCTGGACGGGTATTCATGGGCTGGGGGCCGAGCGAAGGGCCAGATCCGGCCCAGGCCCGTGCCGCCGAGGAACGCGTCGACGAGACGCGGGGCCAGCGCGACCGAACGCCGTGGCCAATGCTCGTCGTCCCCGCCGTGCTGTTGGCCCTGGGCGCGGCCGCCGGGCTCGTGCCGGGCTTGGTCCCGCGCATCGCGTCGGCCGCGGCGCGGTTCACCGACCACCCCGCCTACGCCGCCTGGGTCCTGCACGCCGCGCGCCCGTCGTGGCCGGCGGCGGTGGCCGTTGACCCCTCGGGCAGCGCGGTGCTCGCCGGCGTGCTCAGCGTTGTGGGTGCCGTCGCTGTCGCCGCGCTTGGCCTGTTCGGCCGCTCCCTGCCCCAGGCCCTGCCGCGCGCGGCACGCGAGCGCTCGCGAACGGCGCTCCGGGCGGTGCGCCACCTGCACTCCGGGCACATCGGCGACTACATCGCCTGGTGGACCGCGGGTGCCGCCGCCGTCGGCGCTACCTGCCTGCTCGCGCTGCGCTGAGCGCACGAGCGCTCACCCGGCGGAGGGCGCGCGGTCGCGCCAGCGTTGCCGCGAGGCGGCGATCTCGCACAGCGCCTCCTCACGCTCGGCCCAGCCGCCGATGTCGACCTGCTTGCCTTCGAGCTCCTTGTAGATCGAGAAGAACTGCTCGATCTCATCACGCAGCAACTCCGGCAGGTCGGCGAGGCGCTCGCAATGATTCCAGTAAGGGTCGTGCAAGGGGACGCAGATGATCTTCTCGTCCGGCCCCTTCTCATCGCGCATCCGGAACATCCCGATCGCGCGAATCGGGATCAGGCAGCCGGGGAACGTCGGCTCGTGCAGGCAGACGAGCGCGTCGAGCGGGTCGCCGTCCCCGGCGAGCGTGTCGCGCAGGAAGCCGTAGTCGGTCGGATAGGTCGCCGCGGACATCAGCAGCCGATCGAACTTGATCCCGCCGAGCTCGGGATCGAACTCGTACTTGTTGCGCGCTCCCTTGGGGATCTCCACCACGCACACGAGCATCTCGGCGTCCCTGTCACCGTTGCCCCTCATCATCAACTCCACCTTACCCAGGTCGCCCTGCGGAGATTCGACGGCAGACGGCGGGGTATGCCTCGTGGTGACCGAGATCGACAGAGGAGTGACGATGGCCGAATCAGCGACCTACAAGATCGTCGAGATCGCCGGGACCTCGCCCGACAGCGTGGCCGAGGCGATGCGCGCGGGCGTACGGCGCGCGTCCGAGACGTTGCGCGGGCTCGACTGGGTGGAGACCACCGGGATCCGCGCGCACATCGAGGATGGTGAGATCGCGCACTTCCAGGTGGAGATGCGTGTCGGGTTTCGCTTGGAGGAGGCCTGACGCCCGGCGCGACGTGCACCCGGGCGCCCAAGCCGCGCCGCAGCCGGCCGACCGCCGCGTTGCGGCATCCGGCGGACCGCGGCGAGCACGTGCCCCGCGGCGGATTCGAGCGTCTGGCCGAGCGTGGCTCCTACCTCGCCGCGTCGCCGTTGTTCTTCTCGGTCTGCTTCGCGATCGTGATCGCGTGGGCGCTGATGCTCGCGCTCGGGGCAAGCGAGCGTGCGATCACCGGCGTGGCCGGGCTGATGTCGGCGCTGACGCTGATCTTGGTCGCGTTGATCAAGAACGCCGAGCTGCGGGCCGAACTGGCTCTGCAGCGCAAGCTCGACGCGATCGCGACCTCGCTGCTGCTCGACAAGCGCGGCGAGGGGGAGCGCGGCGAGCGCGACCTCGAAGAGGCGATCCGCATTCACGAGGAGCTATGACCCGCGCCGAGGTGCCCAGCACACCCTTCGAGCCGGCGCCGCAGCCGACGGTCCCGCCCCCGAGCGAGCCGAGCATTCCGGAGCCGCCGGCGCCGTCGGTTCCCCGGCCCGAGCCGCCGACCGAGCCCGCGCCGGGGGCGCCCGACGTCCCCGCGCCCCCCCCGCCCACCCCGGAGGTGCCCGACGCACCGCCCGCCCCGGAACCGGAGCCGCCGGCGATCCCAAACGTCCCGCAGGAGCCGCCGCCTGCCGATCCGGCGCCGACCGAGAGCGCCGCTCGCTGAGCGATGGCCGAGGCCGCCGAACCGGTCCAGGGACGGACCGGGATGATTGAAACGACGATTCCTGCGCGGCTCGACCGGCTGCCCTGGGCGCGCTTTCACCGCATGGTGCTCATCGGCCTGGGCACGGCGTGGATCCTCGACGGCCTGGAGGTCAACGTCGTCGGATCGCTTTCCAGCCGCCTGGCCCAGCACGGCGCCGGCACAGGGCTGAGCGTCGGTCAGGTCTCCGGCTGGGCGGCGTCGCTGTACATCGCGGGCGCGTGCGTCGGCGCCCTGCTATTCGGGCAGCTCACCGACCGGTTCGGTCGCAAGCGGCTGTTCATGGTGACGCTCGGGTTGTACCTGCTCGGCACCGTTCTCACCGCGCTGGCGTTCTCACCGGGATGGTTCTTCGCGGTGCGCTTTCTCACCGGCATGGGCATCGGCGGTGAGTACAGCGCGATCAACTCGGCGGTCGACGAGCTGATCCCGGCCCGCCAGCGGGGGCGGGTCGACGTGTCGATCAACGGCAGCTACTGGCTCGGCGGCGTGGCCGGCTCACTGTTGGCGGTGCTGATGCTCAACACGTCGATCTTCCCGGTCGACCTCGGCTGGCGGCTGTCGTTCGTGCTGGGCGCGGTCATCGGCATCGCGGTCCTGCTCGTCCGCCGCAACGTCCCCGAGAGCCCGCGCTGGCTGTTCATCCACGGCCGCGAGGAGGAGGCCGAGCGTGTCGTCGCCGCCATCGAGCAAGACGTCGAGCGCGAGAAGGGCGAGCTTCCGGCGCCCAGCGGCGAGAGCCTGCGGGTGCGGCAGCGCCAGGCGATCCCGCTGACGACCGTCATCCACTCGGTCGTGTCCCTGTACCCGCGGCGAAGCGCCCTGGGGCTCGCGCTGTTCATCGGTCAGGCCTTCCTCTACAACTCCGTCCTGTTCGGGTTCGGCAACCTGCTGACCGTCTACTTCCACACCTCCTCGGGCGACACGCCCTACTACATCGCGGTGTTCGCGGCGGGCAACTTCGCCGGCGCGCTGCTGCTCGGGCCGCTGTTCGACGTCGTCGGGCGCAAGGCGATGATCGCCGGGACCTACCTGCTCTCCGGGTTCCTGCTGATCGGCGTCGGCCTGCTCTTCCGCGCGCACGACCTGGACGACATCACCTTCACCGCGTGCTGCTGTGTCGTGTTCTTCTTCGCGTCGGCCGGCGCGAGCGCCGCGTACCTCACCGTGTCGGAGATCTTTCCGATGGAGACCAGAGCGCTGTGCATCGCGGTGTTCTACGCGGTCGGCACCGGGATCGGTGGGGTGATCGGGCCGCAGGTGTTCAGCCGGATGATCAATACCGACAGCTACCAGCAGGTGTTCCTCGCGCTCGGGCTCGGTGCGGTGATGATGATCCTGGGCGGGGTGGCCGAGCTCGCCTTCGGCGTGCGCGCCGAAGGCGAGAGCCTCGAGCGCATCGCTCGGCCCCTGACCGCAGAGCCCTGACCACCCGTGCGTACTCCCCGGGGGCACGGGTAAGCGATCGATATGAGTGAATTCGAATATCCAGAGGACGTCCTCGAGGAGCCGGAGCAGGAGCCCGACGACGTTCGTCCGACCAATGACAGCGAAGACCTCACCGCCGACGTGGAGGACGAGGAGTCTCGGCGCCCTCCGAGCGGCTCATGACCGGCGCGCATCCCGCGGTCGACCGTGATCTGCAGCGCGCCAGCCGCCGGCTGGGCAAGCCAGCCGGCCGGTTCGCGGTGCTAGCGATCGCGCTCGCGGCGCCGGCCGCGGTGCTGATCGCGCTCGGCGACCAATGGGTACGCGGCGTGGGGATCGCGCTGGCGGCCCTGGCCGGAGCGCCGGCCGTCGTCGCGCTCGGGTTGGCCCTGTCGAGCCTGGTCGCGTGGTGGAGAGCCCACGGCCGCTCGTTCGCCTGAACGCTGCTGCCGGCGGCCCGCGCCCGCCCCTGACGCGGGCCGCTTGGCGCGGGTCAGCTCGTCTCACGTTCGAGCCGAGCTTCCTCCTTGCCCTTCTCATCGGCCCGTTGCTGCGCGCGGGCGTGTTGCTCTTCGACGTCGCTCTTGCGCTCCTCCTTGCGGCCCTCCTGGTGCAGCGAGCGATCGCCGAGCACGTCGCCCGCGGCCTGCTTCGCTTTGCCGGTCAGCTTGTCCTTGATGCTGCTCACGTGGTGCTCCCTTCGTCGCGTTACGAGCAAGAGAGGTTCCCTACCCCCTGGCCTTCAAACCGGGAGTGTGAGGGGCAGAACAGCGCCGCTGACACGGCGGTTGGGGGGGTCCCGCCCGGGTATCTCCTAGTTCCACCCACGATTTCGAGCCGGAGGTACCGAGCGTCATGGCCACCGCGAAGCAGACACGCGCCGCACGGAAGAACGTCAAGCACGCTCAGGCGGCCGCGCGCGAGCAGCGCACGCTCGCCCACCTTCCGGGGCACACCCGAAGGGGGCTTCAGGAGGAAGCTCGCAAGGGCCGCGAGCGCGGCGGCGAGCCGGGACATGCGCTCGAGGATCGCAACCGGCAGCAGCTCTACGAGATCGCCAAGCGCGAGGACATTCCGGGTCGCTCCAAGATGGGCAAGTGGGAGCTGATCGACGCGATCCGAACCGCGCGCTGAGCTTGCCGCGCGGCGACCCGGGTTACGGGCCGACCGGCGGCGCGGCGGCGGCGTCGAAGAGGTCTGTGAGCGCGTCGACCGCGGCCGCAGGGTCGAGCTCGCGGGCGGCGTCATCGGTCCGGTAGACGTATTCGTGCCATAGGCACATCATCAGGAAGGCCCGCGGCTGGGCCGCCGCGGCGGGGACGCCGGCGCGCTCGAGCGCCTGCTGGACCATCGCGGTCTGGTCGCGCACGAAGTGCATCACCCACGCCCTCATATCCGCGTCGGTGGCGGCGGCCTCGCGCACATGGCGCCACACCGGGCCGAGGTAGGCCAGCCAGTAGTCGTTGAGCGCCTCGAAGGCCGCGTGGCGAGCGGGACGGTCGCAGGCCTCGAAGATCGCGTGCAGCAGCGCCATCAGGTCGGGCAGCTGCGCCACCGCCGCACGCAGGATGTCGGTCTTGTTCTCGAAGTGCAGGTAGATCGTCGCGCGGCTCAGCACCGCCTCGCCGGCGATGTCGTCCATCGTCGTCGCGGTGAAGCCCTTGCGGTCGAAGACGGACAGCGCGGACTCGATCATCCGGTGGCGGGTGAGCTCCTTCTGCATCTCGCGCAGCGAGGGCTTGCGCGCGGTGCTCACGAGGAGACCGGCCCGCCGGCGGGCGTCAGCTCGGTCAGGCCGCCGTGGACCTCGAGGACCTGGCCGGTGATGTAGCCGGCGCCGGAGCTGCACAGGAAGCGTACGGCCGCGGCGACGTCCTGCGGCGTCCCCAGCCGCCCGAGCGGGATCCTCCGCGCGACCGCGGCGCGCATCCCATCGGGCAGGCTCGAGTCGAGCAGGCGGGTCTCGATCATGCCGGGGGCGATCGCGTTGACCGTCACGTTGAACGGCGCCCACTCGGCCGCCATCGCCTTGGTCAGGCCGATCACGCCGGCCTTGGCGGCAACGTAGTTGGCGCCGGCGGCTCCCCCGTGGATCCCGGCGATCGAGGAGATGTTGACGATCCGGCGCGCCCGCCGCTCCCGATCGCGGAACCAGGGGGCGACCGCGCGCATCGCGTTGAACGTCCCGCGCAGGATGACGTCGTGGACCAGGTCCCAGTCCCCGTCGGACATCTTGTGGATGAAGCCGCTGCGGGTCAAGCCCGCGTTGTTGATGAGCATCGTGAGCGGGCCGAGCTCGCGCGCGGCGTGCTCGGCCGCGGCGGCACAGCTCGCGGCGTCGGCGACGTCCATCGCCACGGCGAGCCCGCCGAGTGCCGCCGCGGTCTCCGCGGCCTGCACCTCGTCGACGTCGGCCACGCACACGCGGACGCCGTCCCGGGCGAGCGCCCGCGCCGACGCGGCGCCGATCCCGCGCGCGGCACCGGTGATCAGCGCGACCTCTGGAGTTGCCGTCGAGGGGCCCGCCTCGCCGGCTGGCGCCGGCTGCGCCGCCCTCGTCACGCGGCCGCCGCGACCGGCGAGCGCATCTTGACGATCTCGGGGATGACCCTCTCGCCGAACGTCCGCATCATCGACTCGACCTGGTCGTAGGGGCGCCCGCCGATCGAGAGGATCGCCGAGATCTCGTAGTCGCCGGCCACGTCGCGGTTGGCGCGGAGCTTCTCGACGATCGACGTGGGCGTCCCGTAGGTGTTGGCCTGCACGTAGGCCTCGGCGGCGGCGTCCAGGCCGGCGGCCTTGAACATGCCGGCCATCGCGTCGTAGGACTCGTAGCCCTTGATGTCCTTGAAGTGATCGCCGGCGAGCTCGTAGTGCTTGATCAGCGAGAAGAAGTACGCCCCGACCGCTTCGCGGTGCAGGCGCAGCGCCTCCTCCTCGTCCTCGTGCACGGTGATCATGTCGCACACCATCGGCGGCGGCGCGGGCTCGCCGTGGGTCTGCTCGTAGACGTCGCGGTACTGCAGCAGCTGCGGCGCCATCTGGGCCATCGGCAGCACGGCGAAGGTCGCCATCTTCAGGCCGAGCTTGGCCGCCATGACCTGCGACTCCTCGGACATGGCGATCTCGGTCATGCGGCCCGTGAGCGGGATGCCGCTGAACGGCGCGACCTGCGTGCGAGGCTGCTGCCAGAACTTGCCGTCGCCCTCGATGAACCCGGTCTCCTGCGCCTTGGTGATCATCGTGTAGGACTCCGACCAGCGGTCGCGGGCCTCGTCCATGTTGATCCCGAACCCGCCGTACTCCATGCGCGAGAGACCGCGCCCGAGCCCGAGCAGCAGCCGGCCGTCGCTCATGATGTCCAGCAGGTTGACCTTCTCGGACACGCGCAGCGGGTCGTTCCAGGGCAGGATGCAGGCGCCGATCCCGATCTTGATCGTCGAGGTCTTCGCCGCCAGGTAGGTCAGGTAGACGAAGTTGTCTGGGCACATCGAATAAGGCCGGTCGAAGTGGTGCTCCACGCACCACACCGCGCTGTAACCCATGCCCTCGGCCGCAATCGCCAAGCGCATCTCCTCGTGCATGAAGTCGTGGTCGCTCATGCCCTCGTGCATGTGGCCCATGACCAACAGCAGGCTGGGGCGCAGGTCCTCGGTCATCTCTCTCTCCTCTTGCCCAGACGGTCAGACGGCGGCCTTGAAGCGGTCGCCGATGAAGCTCCCGATCATCGCGAGCGCCTCACGGGCCTCGGGCAGGCGGTCGGCGAAGATCGGCCAGATGTGGACCATGTCCGCACCCTCGTGCAGGATGGCCTCGACCCCGGCGGCCTTGGCCTTCTCGAAGCAGCGCCGTGCGTCGTCGCGCAGGCACTCGATGTCGCCGACCAGGAACAGCATCGGCGGCAGGTCGTGAAACTCGCCGTACAGCGGCGAGACCCGCGGATCCTGCAGCGAGGCACCGGTGTCGCCGACGTACATCGCGGCCATGGCCGCGATCAGCTCGGGGTCGATGAGCGGATCCTTGTCCCTGTTGGCGTGAACCGACTCGCCGGTGGCGGCGAGGTCCGCGTACGGTGACATGCACACCGCGCCGGCCGGCATCTCCTCGCCGGCGGCGCGCAGCGAGTGCAGCGTGCACATGGTCATCGCGCCGCCCGCCGAGTCGCCGGTGACGACGGTGCCCTTGGCCGCGTACTGCTTTCGCAGCCAGCGGTAGGCGGTCAGGCCGTCGTCGACCGACGCCGGATACAGGTGCTCGGGCGCGAGCCGGTAGTCGGGGAGCAGCACGCGCACGCCGGTCGCGGCCGACAGCCGCGCGCCGAACTGGCGGTATCCGTCCGCCGAGCCGATGACGTAGCCGCCGGAGTGGTAGTGGATGATCGCGCGGTCGCGGGACGCCCCGGGCGCCGAGCACCAGATCGAGGGTACGCCGTCGGCGTCGACGTGCTCGAACGTCGCGTCGGCCGGAACCTCGAGCCCCGCGAGAAACGCCTCGTAGACCTGCTTGAAGTGATCGGGCCCGGCGTCGGGCTTGCCGAAGAAATCGGCCACCAGCTGCGTATTTATCCGGTGGACCTCGGCGTTCTGCGCGCTTGCCATGCGATCCCCTCCCCAGGGTCGGCGGTGTCGGTCAAATCTACGTCAGCGCTGCTGACGAGTCAAGACGTACAGTCAGTGGACATCGTGTATAACCAACAACGTGGGAGACGAGTATGAAGCCATCGTCATCGGCGCCGGCTTCGCGGGGCTGCGCATGCTGCACGAGCTGAGGCGGCTCGGCGTCGCGGCGCGCGTGCTCGAGGCCGGGACCGATGTCGGCGGCACGTGGTACTGGAACCGCTATCCCGGCGCCCGGACCGACAGCGAATCGTGGGTGTACTGCTTCTGGTTCGACCAGGAGCTGCTGCAGGACTGGGACTGGAACGCGCGCTTCCCGGCCCAGGAGGAGGTCTACGCCTACCTGCGCCACGCCGCCGACCGACTCGACCTGCGCCGTGACATCCAGTTCTCCACGCGCGTTGTCGCCGCCCACTACGACGAGGAGGCGAACGGCTGGAGCGTCGTCACCGCGGCAGGCGAGCGGTTTCACTGCACCTATCTGATCGCCGCCACCGGCTTCTTCTCGGTCACCTACGAGCCGCCCTTCGAGGGGCTGCCGTCCTTCGGGGGCGACTGGTACCAGACCTCGCGCTGGCCGAAGGAGGGCGTCGACTTCACCGGAAAGCGCGTCGGCGTGGTCGGGACCGGCGCGACCGGCGTGCAGGTGATCCCCGAGGTCGCCCATGCCGCCACCGAGGTGACGGTCTTCCAGCGCACGGCCAACTACGTGATCCCGAGCCGCAACCACCCGCTCGAGGACCACCAGCAACGAGCGATCAAGGCCAACTACGGGGCGATCTGGGAGCAGTGCCTGCGGCAGGTGTTCGCCTTCCCGATCCAGCGCACCTACCGGTTCGCCGACGACTTCACGGCCGAGGAGCGGGAGCGGATCTTCGAGGCCGGTTGGGAGACCGGCGGCTTCCGGTTCATCTTCGAGACCTTCGATGACATCACCGCGAACGCGCAGTCCAACGAGGCTGCCTGCGAGTTCGTGCGCAACAAGATCCGCACGATCGTCAAGGACCCGCAGACCGCCGAGCTGCTCTGTCCTCAGGGCCATCCGATCGGTGCGAAGCGCATTCCGCTCGGCCACCACTACTACGAGACGTTCAACCGCGACCACGTGCACCTGGCCAGCGTCGCCGGCAATCCGATCGAGCGGATCACCGAGGGCGGGATCAGGCTCGCCGATGGCGGCGAGTACGAACTCGACGCCATCGTGTTCGCCGTCGGCTTCGACGCCGGCACCGGCGCGCTCACCCAGATGGACGTGCGCGGTCGCGCGGGGCGCACGATCGCCGAGGACTGGCGCGGCGGCGCCCGCACTTACCTGGGCATGGCGATCGAGGGCTTCCCCAACCTGTTCACGATCGCCGGCGCCCACGGGCCGCTCGCCAACGTCCCGATCCTCATCGACCGTCAGGTCGCCTTCGTCGGTCGCGCGATCGAGCACCTGCGCGACCACGGCTACGCCTCCATCGAGGCCACGCCACAGGCCGTCGACGCGTTCGCCGAGCAGTTGCAGCGGCTGCTCGACGGCACGCTGCTCGGCGATGCGGCGAAGGTCGGCTCCTACTATCTGGGCGCCAACATCCCGGGTAAGGCGCACACGACGCTCGTGTACTTCGGCGGCGCGGCCAAGTACTTCAAGGAGATCTCCGCGGTGGCCGACCGCGAGTTCGACGGCTTCGCGCTCGCGTGAGCCGGGAGATCATCACCACCGCAGAGGTCCTCGAGCGCACGGTCGACACGCACGGCGAGGGGATCGCACAGCGCACACCGGCCGGCGAGGAGCGCACATGGGCACAGACGCGCGAACTGGTGCACCGGCTCGCCGGCGGCCTGCGCAGCCTCGGCGTCGCCCGCGGGCAGACCGTCGCCACGATGCTCGTCAACCGCCCCGAGTTCCTGCTCGTCGACATGGCGGCGGTGTTCGCCGGCGGCACGCCGATGTCGATCTACGTGACTTCGCCGGTGGCCGAGATCGCCTACCTGCTCGACGACGCCGCGGTGCGGGTCGTGGTCACCGAGGCACGCTTCGAGCCCGTGCTGCGCGAGGCGGTCGCACGGGCGACGGTCGACCCGCACGTGATCGTGCTCGCAGACGCGGGCGCGGAGGGGCTCTCACCGCTGCTCGACGCCTGCCCGGCGGGGTGGAACGGGCAGGTGGCCGCACGCGCGGTCTCGCTCGACGACGTCGCGGTCATGGTCTACACGTCGGGGACGACCGGCGCGCCCAAGGGCGTGCAGCTCACCCACCGCAACCTGCAGGCGACCTGGCGCGCCGCCGACAGCGTCGATCCGCGCGTCGCGCAGGCGCGCCGGATCATCTCCTACCTGCCGCCCGCGCACATCGCCGATCGGCTTTGGGGCTACCTGGTGCCGCTGCGCACGGGGGCGACGATCACCTATCTGGCCGACCCCCGCCAGATCGTCGCCACCATGGCGGAGGTCAGGCCCTCGGTGTTCCTCGGCGTGCCGCGGATCTGGGAGAAGCTGCGAGCGATGCTGATGGGGCTCGATATCGACGATCCCGCCGAGCTGCGCGCGCGCCTCGGGCTGGACGCGGACACCGTCTCGATGACCGGGGCGGCGCCGCTGGACGTCGAGGTGCTCGACTTCTTCGAGCGCATCGGCGCCCCGATCCTCGAGGTCTACGGGATGACCGAGACCTCGGGGGTCATCTCCGGCAACCGCGTGGGGCGCAGCAAGCCGGGCACCGTCGGCTTCCCGTTCGCCGGCGTGGAGGTCAAGGTCGCGCCCGACGGAGAGATCCTCGTGCGCGGCGAGGACGTGCTGATGCTCGGCTACCGCGGCCAGCCCAGCAAGACGGCCGAGACGATCGGCGCGGACGGCTGGCTGCGCACCGGCGACATCGGAGACATCGACGAGGACGGGATGATCACGATCGTCGATCGCAAGAAGGAGGTGATCATCACCTCCGGCGGCAAGAACATCTCGCCCGCGAACATCGAGAACCTCATCCGCTCGGCGACGCACCTGGCCGGACCGGTGATGGCCCTGGGCGACCGCCGGGCCTACGTGACGGCGATCGTCTCGCTGGATCCGGACGAGTCGCGCGCGTGGGCCGCTGCGCACGGGCGCGACGGCGCGGACCCGGCCGAGCTCGCCGGCGACCCGCAACTGCGCGCGGTGATCGCCGACGCCGTGGAGCAGGCCAACCGCCAGCTCGCGCGCCCGGCGCAGGTCAAGCGCTTTGCCATCGTGGGCGAGCCGTGGGACGCGGCGTCGGGGGTGGTGACCCCGACACTCAAGCTCAAGCGCCGGGTGGCCGCCGATCGCTACGCCGCCGAGATCGAACGGCTGTACGCCGAAGAGCGGCGCTGATCGATCAGTCGGGCCCGGGCTCCTCGCCCGCGGCCGGGTCCTGCCCGGCGTCGCGGTCGGGGACGACGGGAAGCGGCTGGGTCAGCTCGATCTTCCCGTCGGCCCGCGCGCTGAGCGTCACGCTCTCGCCGGAGAGCAGCCGCACGAGCGCCTTGCGCGTCTCGTCCGGTGAGGTCCGCCGCATGCCCACGGGATCACCTTACCCCGCCAAGCTAAGGTGGCGCGAAAGAGCCCGACCAGACCGAGCGCAGGAGGAAGAATGTCCAGCTTCTCGACCGTGAACCTGTTGGAAGTGGAGGACTCGGCGGGCGCGCGCGCGCCGGGCGTCGAGGGACGCTTCGCGCGCAAGCACCTGGACTCGCGCGACCTCGGCGTGAGCCTGTTCCGCTACAGCGCGAACCTGCGCAGCCCGTTCGCGCACAGCCACCGCGAGCAGGAGGAGGCCTACGTCGTGGTCTCCGGCTCCGGTCGCGTGCTGCTCGACGGCGAGCTCGTCGAGCTGCGCCGGTGGGATGTGGTGCGCTGCGCGCCGGAGGTAGTGCGGGCGTTCGAGGCCGGCCCGGACGGGCTCGACCTGATCTGCGTCGGCGGCCCCAAGCCGGTCGACGGCGATGGCGTGATGGCCGACGTCGCCTGGCCCGACGGCGAGTAGCGTCTCTCAGCCAACGCCGGGCGCCGGCCGGCCGTCCTCGAGATAGACGCACTGCACGGCGCGCGCCGCGGCGTGCACGCGCCGGCGCACCGGTCCGCTGAGCAACCGCTGCGCCTCCTGCAGCTCGACCAGGCGGTGCTCGGAGATCTCCTGTCGCTGCAGCACGATCGCGGCGAGCTGCTCCTCGCCGATCATCCCGCAGTCGAACAGGAACCGCATCCCGCCCGGGCGGCGCTCCTTGGGCCGCAGGAAGTCGACGCACACCAGCCGGCCGGTCTGCAGCCGCAGGCCGCACTCCTCGCGCGTCTCGCGCTGCGCAGCCTCCCACGGCGTCTCGCCGTCGGCCTCGACCATTCCGCCGGGGAGCGTCCAGTGGTTCTTGTAGGTCGGGTTCAGGACGAGCAAGCGCCCCCGGCCGTCGAAGACCATCACGCCGGCGGACGCCGGGATCCGCGGGATCTCCCACAGCGCAGCCATCGGCGCGCAACGATACGGTGAGCGCCGATGTGTCGTCTGTTCGGGATGTCCGGCGCGCCGCGTCGCGTCAACGCGACCTTCTGGCTGCTGGACGCCGAGGACAGCCTCGCCGCCCAGAGCCGCCGTGAGCCCGACGGGACGGGCCTGGGTTACTTCGCCCCGGACGGCAGCCCGGTGGTGGAGAAGCAGCCGATCGCCGCCTACGAGGACCGCGCGTTCGCGCGCGAGGCGCGTGAGGCCTGCTCACCGACGTTCATCGCGCACATCCGCTACGCCTCGACGGGCGGACTGGTGGCCAACAACACCCACCCGTTCGCGCAGCACGGCCGCCTGTTCGCGCACAACGGCGTGATCGAGGACCTGCCCTCGCTCGAGCAGCATCTGGGCGATCAGCGCTCGCTCGTCGCCGGGGACACCGACTCCGAGCGCTTCTTTGCCCTGGTCACCAAGGAGACCGAGGCGCGCGGCGGCGACCTCACCGCGGGGCTGACCGCCGCCGCTCGTTGGGTGGCCGAGCACCTGCCGCTGTTCGCGCTGAACGTCCTACTCGCCACGCCGGAGTCGGTGTGGGCGCTGCGCTACCCCGAGACCCACGAGCTGCACGTGCTCGACCGCCCCGGCGGCGGGCGCCACCTCGACCACGCAAGCGCCGCGGGCACGGTGCGCGTGCGCTCGGCCGAGCTCGCCGAGCACCCGGCGGTCGTCATCGCCAGTGAGCCGATGGACGCCGATTCGCGCTGGCGGGCGCTCGAGCCCGGCGAGCTGCTGCGGGTCGACCCCGGGCCGCGGATCAGCTCGAGCATCGTGCTGCCCGATCCGCCCGCCCATCCGCTCACGCTCGCCGACCTGCGCGGGCAGGCCGCCACGTCGCAGAGCTGATCAGGGCGTCCAGCCCTCGGCCAGCGGCGTGATCGTCAGCTCGTGGGTCGCCGCCCGTGGGTCCTGACGGGCCAGGAAGAGGACCGCGTCGGCGATCCGGTCGGCGTCGGCCAGCGCGTCGCGGCTCGCGCCGGCGCGCACCTCGCCGCTGCGCGGCTCGATGCCCGCGTCGATGATCAGCAGCACGACCTGAATCCCCTGCGGGCGCAGCTCGAGCGCCGCGGCGTTGGTGATCGCCCGCACGCCGAACGACCCGGCGGCCCACAGCCCGCGGCCGGGCATCGCGCGGCGCGCCGAGCCGCCGGTGACCTGAATGAGCGTCGCCGGCCGTCGCTGGTCGAGCGTGAAGCGCCCCGCCGCCGACAGGAACGAGAAGGCGCCCTGGGCCGGCCGGCTGGTCCAGCGATCGAAGGCGTCCGGCGCGGTGTCGGCGATCGGGCCACCGCCGAACGGCCCGCCGCCGCCGGCGTACGGCGAGGCGGCGTTGACCGCGAGGTCGAGCGGGCCCTGCGCCTCGGCGGCGCCGGCCAGCGCGGCCCGCACGCTGGCCGGGTCGGTGATGTCCGCGCGCTGGGGTCGCGCGCCGGCCTCGCTGACGCCCTGCAGCGTCGCCTCCGACCGAGCCACGCCGGTGACCGCGCAGCCGTCGGCCACGAGCGCTTCGATGATCGCGTGGCCGAGGTTGCGCGCGCCGAAGACGATCGCGCTGCGCGGTGGGGCGGGCACGCTCACAGCATGGCAGGCGCGTAGAGATCGATGAACCGCGCATCGCCGCATCGACGCCTCGACCTCGCGCGTGGCGAGCAGGCCGAGCAGCACGCCGCCCGCGACCGCCACGCCCAGGCGCCGCGCGGTGTGCGCGACCCTGCAGCGCTGGCCGTAGAGCTCAAAAAAAAAGTGCGTTCGTTGGTCCACAGCGCCGGGTCGGAGATGTGCTTCCACCAGCGCCAAGCCGCCTCGGCGGGCACGCAGAGCGGGCAGCCTCCGGCCCATCGCCCGGGGCTGGCGCCCCGGCACCGTGCGCCCGATCGGCCTCCTCCGGTCGCGACGCTGCGGCCCGCGGCGTGACGGTCACCTGGGCGGTGAATCCGACACCGCGAGCGAATCGACATCGAAGTCGTCTCGGCCCGAGTTGCAAGCACTCCCGAGCGCCTGTCCCGACGCAGGTTTTGCCGGCGAGACCATGTTCCATGAGCCCGCCATCTTGACGTGTGTTGCTCGGGAACACCATGAGGCCGCCAGAGCAACACACGCGATCCAGCGCGACCCCGGTGTGTTGCTCCGGACAACCTGCAGGCGCCCAGAGCAACACACCTCGATTTGCATCCGCCAAACTCGCGTTCGCCGTTCGAGCCTGTGGCTCCTCTGCCGACTGTGCGGTCTCGGCCTCACCAAGACCGCGGTTCTCAAGCGCACCGCCGCCGCGCCGAAGATCCGCTCGAACTTGCCGAGGTTGTCGATCAGCGTCGGCCCGGATTCCTTCTCGGCGTCGAGCAGGAAGCCCTGGTTGCGCGCGTCGCGGACCAGCGAGGTGTCGCCGTGACGGTAGGAGACGTACTCCAACGAGGTCTCGCCGCACATCCGCTGGTAGCCAGGCGGTAGGTTGATCGGCTGGTACTGCTCGCTGTACGGGGTATCGACGTGGTAGTAGGGCCGGTCGACGGTCGAGTACACGCACCCCATCTCGTAGACGGCCTTCTTGAAGTTGTTGAAGTCGATGACGATCACGTGGTTGACCGACAGCCCGAGGACGTTCTTGATCGTCGAGACGAGCAGCGGCATGCCACCGGCGGTGTAGGCGTAGTTGAAGCGCGTGGTGACCGTGCCGCCGGGCGCGTCGATGGGGACCCACAGCTCGCGGGGGATCGACATCATCGAGATCCACGGCTTGCTCGGGTCCAGCCGCACGAGCAGCGTCTCGTTGGAGTGCGGCAGCACCGGCGCGGTCGTCGTGTGATTGCGCTGGTCGTTGCCGACGAGCAGTAGTGTGTGCGGCGCGCCCAAGCCCGCCGGTGCGAGCGCGCCCGGAGAGACCTTCAGGCTCGGGGTGGCGCTGATCGCCTCGGCCAGGCCGTGCAGCTGGTCGAAGATCAGCGACGCGCTGATCGCCGCGGTCGCGATCACCACGAGCAGGCCACCGGCGTGCATGCGCAGGGAGACCCGGCGGCGGGGCGGCTCGACCGGGGTCGGCTCGTACGGCGGGCTCGATGGTGGTGGCGGCGGGGGCGGCGCCGCGCCCGCGGGATCGATGGGGGGTGGGATCGTCCTCGCCACGTGCGCAATGAGCTGCTCGAGCACGAGGCTCGAGAGGGCTGGCCGGGCGACCGCAGGCCCCGCGCCGCGCAGTGTTCATATGAACGCCTGCACATACGATAGCCATCCTGACGGGGACTACGATCACCTCCCGGCGCTCACGCCACGCCGAGCGAGCCGATGGCCTCCGCCGATCCGCCCTCCACGCCATTACCCCCGCGCGCCGCCGAGCGGCTCGCCGACACGATGTTCGCGCTCGCGGCGCCGAGCCGGCTGCAGATCCTCGCCTGCCTGGGTGACGGCCCGCTCACCGTCTCGCAGATCATCCAGGCGGTGGGGATGGAGCAGTCGGCGGTCTCCCACCAGCTGCGGGTCCTGCGCGAGCACGCGATCGTGACCGTCGAGCGGCGCGGTCGCGAGCGGCTCTACGCGCTGCGCGACCCCCACGTGGCGGCGCTGCTCGAGCACGGCCAGCGGCACGTGCTCGCCGTGGAGGGCGGCGACCCGGAGGCGGAGCGGCGACGGGCCGGCCGCCGGAGCCGGGCCGCGTCGTGAGCGGAACGCGGGCGTGAGGTCACCACCGCTCCCTTCCGTCCGCCTCCCGAGTGGCGCAGCGCGCTCGATCGTGCCCACCTCGGCGACATCGAAGGGGCCGCCGGGCGCATCGCCGCGTTCGACAACGGCCCACGGCTGACCGGCCGGCACCGGCTCGCCACGCTGCTGGTGATCGCCGGTCCGGGGTTGATCGCGATGGCCGCCGACAACGACGCCGGGACGATGTCGGTCTTCTCCCAGGCCGGCCCGGGCTACGGCGTGCGGCTGCTGTGGGTGCTGCTCCTGCTCGCGCCGGTGCTGTACGTCGGGCAGGAGATGGCCGGGCGGCTGGGCGCGGTCACCGGCGCCGGCCACGCCCGGCTCATCCGCGAGCGGTTCGGCCGGCTGTGGTGCGCGTTCTCGCCCGGCGATCTGCTCGTGCTGAACTTCGCGATCCTCGTGACCGAGTTCATCGGGGTGGCGCTGTCACTGCGCTACTTCGGCGTCAGCGAATACGCCGCGGTGCCGTGCGCCGCCGGGGCGCTGATCGCGGTCACCGCCGGCGGCAGCTTTCCGCGCTGGGAACGGGCGCTGTACGTGCTGGCGCTCGCCGACCTGAGCATGCCCGCTCGCGCTCCTGCACCATCCGCACGCAGGTACGATCGCCGCCGGGCTCGCGCCGAGCCTGGGCGGCGACACGGCGCGCTCGACGTTGCTGCTGCTCGTCGCGCTCGTCGGCACGACGATCGCGCCGTGGCAGATCTTCTTCCAGCAGTCCAACGTGGTCGACAAGCGCATCACGCCGCGCTGGCTGGCCTACTCGCGCTGCGAGACCGCGGTGGGCGCGATCGCCTTCGCGCTCGCCGCGGGCGCGGTGATGATCGTGTGCGCGGCCGCGTTCGACCACGGGAGCGAGCACCGGCCGCTCGGCGACGCGGCGGCGATCGCCCACGAGCTCGGCGCGCGACTCGGCCACCCGGCCGGGGCCGTCTTCGCGATCGCGCTGCTGAACGCCTCGCTGCTGGGCGCCGGCGCCGTGTCGCTGTCGAGCGCGTACGCGGTCAGCGAGGCACGCGGCGTCAAGCACTCGCTGCACCGGCGCTTCGACGACGCGCGCACCTTCCACGGCTGCTTCGCGGCGCTCGTGCTCGCCGCGGCGGCGACCGTGCTCGTGCCCCACGCGCCGCTGGGCGCGATCACGCTGCTCGTGCAGGCGCTCGCCGGGATCCTGCTGCCGACCACGCTCGTGCTCCTGCTGCTCCTGTCCAACGACGCCGAGCTGCTCGGGCCGCTGACCAACCCGCGCCGGATGACCGCGATCGCCGCGCCGGCGATCGCGGTCATCCTCGCCCTCTCCACGATGCTGACGATCACCACGACGCTGCCGCACCTGGGCGTCGTGGTCGCGCTCGAGCTCACGCTCGGCCTGCTCGCCGCGGGCGGGGTCGCCGTGGCGATCGCGCTGGCCCGCGAGCGAACGCGCCGCGCGCCGCTGGACGGTCTGACGCCGTGGCAGCGGCGAACCTGGACCTCGCCTGCGCTCGAGCGCATCCCCCGCGCGCCGCGCACCCGCGCCCGGGTTCTGGGGCTCGCCCTGCTGCGCGGCTACACGACGCTGATGATCCTGCTGCTGGCGGCGCGCCTGGGCCCGCTGCTGGTGAGCTGAGCCCGCCCATACAATCCCTCCGGTGGGAGTGATCGATGAGCTGCTGGAGCAGAACGAGCGCCGCTCTGAGAGCCTGGTCACGCGCCATCTCGACCTGCACCCGAGCTCGCGACTGGCGATCGTCACCTGCATGGACTGCCGACTGGACGTGTTCGCCGCGCTGGGCCTGAAGGACGGCGAAGCGCACATCATCCGCAACGCCGGAGGCGTGATCACCGACGACGTCATCCGGTCGCTGGCGATCTCCCAGCGTAAGCTCGGCACCGAGCACGTGATGGCCATCCACCACAGCGACTGCGGCATGCAGACGATCACCGACGACGGCTTCCGGGCGGACCTACAGGCCGACACGGGGATGGCGCCGGCGTTCGCGATCGAGTCCTTTCGCGACGTCGAGGCCGACGTGCGTCAGTCGGTGGCGCGCCTGCGCAGCTCGCCGTTCCTGCCCCACCGCGAGAACATTCGCGGGTTCGTCTACGACGTCGACACGCACCTGCTGACCGAGATCGACTGTCCCGACGCCTAAGAACGTCTCTCGCGAAGCATGAGCGGGATCATCGACGCCTGGATGCAGCACCCGACGGCCGCCTTCCTGCGCGAGCCGATGTTCGACACGCTGGTCGCGCGCGACGCTGCCCACCGATCCTACGCTGAGCGACACCCTCGCCGCGATGGACGCGGCCGGGGTGCTGCGCGCGTGGTGGGGCCCGCGGGGCCCGCTGATCCGGCAACGACAAGGTGGCGGAGATCGTCCGGTGCACCCCGACCGCTTCGTCGGCGTGGCGTCGGTCGACCTACAGCAGCCGATGGAGGCGGTGCGCGAGCTGCGCCGCTGCGTGCAGCAGCTCGGCTTTCGGGCGCTGCGGATCGTGCCCTGGCTGTGGAACCTGCCGCCCGACGACCGGCGCTACTACCCGCTGTACGCCGCGTGCGTGGACCTGCAGATCCCCTTCTGCCTGCAGGTCGGGCACACCGGACCGCTGTGCGAGTCGGAGCCCGGCGACCGATCCCCTCCCTGGACCGGGTCGCGCTCGAGTTCCCCGAGCTGACGATCGTCGGCGGGCATATCGGCTACCCGTGGACGGCGGAGACGATCGCGCTGGCCAGGAAGTACCCCAACGTCTACATCGACACCTCGGCCTACACCTCCGAGCGCTACCCGGCCGAGCTGGTCGACTACCTGCGCGGCCACGGCCGCGACAAGGTCCTGTTCGGTTCAAACCACCCGGCCTGGCCGCCGGCGGACTGTCTGCGCGGGCTGGACGCGCTGGGCCTGGACGAGCAGGTGCGCGAGCGGTTCCCGGCCGGCAACGCCCGGCGCGTGTTCGCCCTGCAGGACTGATGCCGCGACGCTCGATCGCCACCGAGGCGCTGCTCGACGCCGCGCGCGACCTGGTCGCCGCCAGCGGGCCGCGGGCGGCCACGCCGGAGGCGATCAGCGCCCGCAGCGAGGCGCCCACGGGGTCGATCTACCACCGCTTCGGCTCGGTCGACGAGCTACTGGCCCGCGCCTGGCTGCGCGCCGCAGCGCGCTCGCAGGCGGTCGCGCTCGCGGCCGCCGAGCCGCCGGGCGACCCGCGGGCCGACGCGGTGGCCATCGCGCTGGCGCTCTATGACTTCTGCCTGCGCGAGCCCGCCGAGGCGATCCTGCTCGGGTCGGTGCACGCGGCCGACCTGCTCCAGCGGCGGCTCTCCGGGGAGCTGCGCGCGGAGCTGGCCGACGTCAACCGCGCGGTCGAGCCGCTGATCGACCGCCTCGCGCGCGGCTGCTGCGGCCGCGCCGACCGGCGCACGCGCGACCTGCTGCTGCTCGCGACGGTCGACCTGCCCCACGGCTGCGCGCGCCGGCGCCTGGGCGCCTTCACCGCGCCCTCGCCGGCGCGGCGCCGGGCGCGCTCGCCCAGGCGGTCGGCGCCGTGCTCGGCGCGCCCGAGGGGACGGTCAGCGGTCGGGCGACTCGGAGGTCCGGAAGATGATGCGCGCGTCGCGCCCGTAGGTCACGAAGCTCGCGGTCCAGCGCATGAACACGATGATCCGGTTCTGCATTCCGTTCAGGAAGAAGATGTGGACGGTCAGCCAGATCAGCCACGCCGGCAATCCGCCGAAGCGCACCCCGCGCAGATCGGCGATCGCCCGCGCGCGCCCGATCGTCGCCAGGTTGCCCTTGTCGAAGTAGCGGAACTCCCCCGGAGGCTTGGCGCCCTTCAGGCGCGCGGTGATCGTGCGGGCCGCGTGGCCTCCCTCCTGGATCGCCGGCTGGGCGATCCCCGGAAGCGGCTTGATCTTCCCGGCGCGGTCGCGCACGCGCACCATGTCACCGATGGCGAAGACCTCGGGATGATCGGGCAGGGTCAGGTCAGGGGCGACGCTCACGCGTCCGGCCCGGTCGACCTCCGCGCCGGAGGCCTCGCCGAGCAGCCGAGCCAGCGGCGAGGCGGAGACCCCGGCCGCCCACAACACGGTCCCGGCGGCGAGATCCTCCACGCGACCGTCGCGCTCGATGCGCACCAGCCCGTCCTGGATGTCGACCACCGACGCCTGGGTGTGGACCTGCACGCCGAGCCGGGCCAGGTCGCGCTCGGCGCGGGCGCTCAGGCGCTTGCCGTAGCTGGCGAGGATCATGTCGGTCTGCTCGATCAGCACGATCCGCGCGTGGCGGGTGTCGATGCGCCGGAAGTCGCGCGGCATCGTCTCGCGGGTGATCTCGCCCAGCTGCCCGGCGAGCTCCACGCCGGTCGGGCCCCCGCCGACGACGACGAAGGTCAGCCAGCGGTCGCGAGCGGCCGGCTCGCGCTCGGCGAGCTCGAGCGCGCCGAGGATGTGGCCGCGCACGTTCAGCGCGTCCTCGAGAGTCTTCAGACCCGGGGCGTGGGCCTCCCACTCGTCGTGTCCGAAATACGAGTGGCCCGCTCCGGCCGAGACGATCAGCGAGTCGTAGGCCAGCTCGTCGGCGACCCCGTCGGAGCCAACGTGGGTGATGCGCCGCGCGTCGAGGTCGAGCTTCTGCACGTCGCCGAGCAGCACGGTCGCGTTGCGTTGGTGCGAGAGCATCGCCCGCAGCGGCGAGGCGATCTCGTCGTCCGAGAGCGCCCCGGTGGCCACCTGGTAGAGCAGCGGCTGGAAGAGGTGGAAGTTGCGCCGGTCAACCAACGTGACCTCCACGGGCGCGTCGGCGAGCTCGCGCACCGCCGAGATCCCGCCGAAGCCGCCGCCGACAACGACCACGCGGTGCGTGGATGCCGCGCCGGGTGAGGCCGAAGCACTCAATTTTCAACCCCCAATCGAATTGCGAATCGCGCGCAGGACCAGCCCCGGGTGTCGCGCGACCCGCGGACCGAGCAGCAGGGCAAACAGCGTCAGGGCCAGCCAGGGTCGCAGGTGCGGGCGGATCCGGGCGATGCGACCGTCGGGCGCGAGGTCGAAGACCATCGCGTCGGTCAGGCGCAGGGGCCCGACGCGGGTCTCGCCGAGGACGACGCGCTCGCCGATCTGCTCGGTCCAGTGCAGGTCGCGGGTGGTCCCGTAGACCGCGGCGAGCAGCACCCGCAGGTCCGCGCGGCCGCGGAAGCGCATCCGCCCGGCGATCGGCGAGATCAACTCGACGTCGGGCGCCAGGGTCTCGACCAGCGCGTCGATGTCGTTCGCCTCCGAGGCGGCTCGGTAGCGGGCGATCGCGTCGTTCATCGCTGGGGAGCGTAGCCTTAAGGGCATGTGTCGAAACATCCGCACCCTTCACAACTTCCAGCCGCCCGCGAGCGAGACGGAGATCCGCGCCGCCGCGCTGCAGTACGTACGCAAGATCAGCGGCTATTCCAAGGTCCCCAAGGCCAACGAGGAGGCCTTCGAGCGCGCCGTGGATGCGGTGAGCGAGATCTCCGCGCAGCTGCTCGGCGAGCTGGTGGCCACCGCGCCGCCGAAGGACCGCGACGTCGAGGCGGCCAAGGCGCGTGCCCGCTTCGCCGCGCGCCGCGCCGCGTGAAGTCTTCCGCGGCGTCGATCAGACCTGCGATGCTGCGTTCATGAGCGAGACCACCGAGAAGACGACCGCCCGCCAGACGGCCAAGGAAGGCGTGCAGGTCGTCACCTTCCTGATCGCGGCCATGTGGGTCGTGCAGATCGTCAACTCGCTCGACCACTACAAGCTCGACCAGGACGGCATCGTCCCGCGCAAGGTCAGTCACCTGTACGGGATCGTCACCGCCCCGTTCCTGCACGCGAGCTACAGCCACATCATCGGCAACACGATCCCGTTCGTGATCCTCGGGCTGGTGATCGCGATGGCCGGGCCCGGTCGCGTGGCGCTGGTCACGCTGATCGTCGGGCTGACCGCGGGCGTGGGGACGTGGCTGACCGCCTCCTCGGACAGCGTCACGGTCGGCGCCAGCGGGGTGGTGTTCGGCTACGCGACCTACGTGCTCGCCCGTGGATTCTTCAACCGCAAGGTCGCCGAGATCGCCATCGGCGTCATCGTCGGGCTGGTCTTCGGTCTGTCGCTGCTGTGGAGCCTCGTCCCGCACTCGGGTGTCTCCTGGCAGGACCACCTGTTCGGCGG
>DATAWZ010000063.1:0-3728 GCA_036266975.1 Solirubrobacteraceae bacterium | reverse complement strand
CCGAGGTCGACCCGTGCGTCGTGCTCTCGTCGCGGCGCAGGAGCTCTCGCTCCTCCTCGAGCTGGTCGATCTTGCGGCTGATCTGCTCATCGCTCGGCACGGCATGACCTCCTCGATCCTCGGACGTGCCCGAACTCTACGGACCCAACGGCCGGGGTGAAAGGAGGGCGTAGCATCGGCCGGCGGGATGATCGAGCGACTGTTCCCGGCGCGACTCGGCACCGGGTTCCGGTGGCTGGTGGCCTCGTCGTGGTCGGCGGAGTTGGGCGACGGGTTCGCGTTGGCGGCCGGCCCGTTGCTGGTCGCCTCCCAGAGCCACGACGCGAGCCTGGTGGCGCTCGCGTTGCTGCTGCAGCGCCTGCCCTGGTTGCTGTTCGGGCTGCTCGGAGGCGCGATCGCCGATCGTTTCGACCGGGGCAGGCTGACCGCCGTGGTGGAGCTCGCGCGGGTCGCCGTTCTGGCCGTGCTCGTGCTGGCGATCGTCACGCATCGGGTGAGCATCGCCGTCGTGCTGGCGGGGCTATTTCTGCTCGGTACCGCCGAGGTGTTCAGCCAGACCGCCTCCGGCTCGATTCTGCCGTCGCTGGTCGACCGCGACGATCTGATCCTCGGTAACTCGCGGATCATCACCGGGGTCGTGACGCTCAACCAGCTCGCCGGTCCGGCGATCGGGGCGCTGCTGTTCGCCGGCGGGATGGCGTGGCCGTTCGTCGGCCAGGCGATCCTGATCGCGGCGGGCGCGGCGATGATCCTGCGGATCGCGCTGCCCGACCGCGAGCCCGCAGAGGTTCCCACGCACCTCTGGGCAGAGGTCGTCGAGGGCTGCCGCTGGACCTTGCATCACGCCGGCGTGCGCACGCTCGTGCTCACGATCTTCATCTTCAACATCACGTTCGGGGCCGCCTGGTCGGTGCTTGTGCTCTACGCGGAGGAGCGGCTGCACCTCGGCGCGGTGGGGTTCGGTCTGCTGACGACCGCGATGGCGGTGGGCGGGATCGCGGGCAACCTCGGCTACGGATGGCTGATCCGCCGGGTGAGCCTCGGCAACATCATGCGCGTCGGATTGATCATCGAGACCGCTACCCACCTGTCGCTGGCGCTCACCACCGTCCCGCTGATCGCGATGGGGATCATGGTCGTGTTCGGCGCCCATGCCTTCATCTGGGGCTCGACGTCGGTGACCGTGCGCCAGCAGGCAGTCCCCGAGGCGCTGCAGGGCCGGGTCTCCAGCGTGAACAGCCTCGGCGTCTACGGCGGCCTCGTGTTCGGCGCCGCGCTCGGAGGGCCGATCGCAAGCCACTTCGGGGTGACCGGGCCGTTCTGGTTCGCGTTCGGCGGGTCGGGCGTGTTCCTGGTGTTGATGTGGCGTCAGCTGCGCCACATCGCCCACCAGGAGGCACATCCGGTCGCCGCGCCAACGGCGTGAACGGCCCTGCGGCGCGCTCGCCCCGCGGCTACCTTCAGCGCGTGGAGACGAGAGATCACGAGGTCCTGACGCGCATCGTCGACGGGCGCGGCGACTTCGGCCATCGCGAGCACGTCGAGCTGGCCTGGACCTACCTGCAGATGTACCCGACCGAGCGGGCGGCCGCGGCGATCCGCCAGCTCGCCGAGGCGCCCGGGGAGGGCCCGAAGTTCCACGACGGCGTAGACCGCGCCGCCTACGCAGGTCGCCACACGTCGAACGCGACGTCGCGGACACGCTCGCAGAACAGCCCGTCGTCCGAGGTCGCCTCCAGCAGCGCTCGGAGCTCGACCTCGAAGCGCTCGCGCCGCGGACCGAACAGGTGGGGTGTCGAGGTCGACAGCGAGAAGGTGGCGTCGATGATCTCCTGCACGGATCGCTCGACCACCTCGCCGCGCTTGACCTCGACGTGGAGCGGCCCGAGGAACCCCGCCCGGCGGTACACCTCGGCCTCGCCGCCCGGGGTCCCGCTCGGCAGGACGGATCGTCCCGCCCGCTGCACCGGCCCGAGGTAGGAGACGACCAGCGCGAGGATCTGCTCGTACGGCGGCCGGGGCCGGGGGAGGGGGTCTGTGCTCGCATCCCCTCGATTCGTCGACGCATGGACGTGCACGCAGGCGCCGCCCTCGCGGAGCATCCCGCGCACGGTGACCGCGACCCGGTCACGCTCCATCCAGTGGAAGGACTGGGCGAACGTGACCAGGTCGAACGCTCCCAGGTCACCGGGCAACGCCTCGGCGCGGATCCGCCGCCAGCTCACGTTCGTCACCCCTGAGCGCGCAGCCGCGCGCCCGCCCTGGACGAGCATCTCCGTGTCGGCGTCGGCACCGACCACCTCCCGCACGCAGCCCGCCAGCAGGAGCGTCAGTGAGCCGGGCCCGCAGCCCACGTCGAGCGCTCGCGCCCGCTCGTCCAATCCGGCCGCGCCGACGATCCGCGCGCCGAGGTCAGGCGGGTAGGGCATCCGCCCCTTGACGTAATGCGCCGCGCTCCCCGCGTAGAGCGTCTCATCCCAGGTCCAATCCGCACCCACTCGCGCATTATCGGAGCCGGGGAGCGCGCGCCGTTACAACTCGGCCCGCGCCCCTTCGGCACGGGCCGCACCGACCACCGCAACCGCGGTGCCGAGGACCATCAGGATGGTCGCGGCGAGCAACGTCGGCACGAGAGGGGAGGGATGGCCGACCGTCGAGCCTCCGGTGAGTGCCCCGGGCGCATGGGCGCCGACAACGGCCCACCAGACGAGCGTCGCGACCGTCATCGCCGCCATCGCGACCGCCACCGCCGGGGCGAGCCACGCCTGGGTTCGCAGGACGCGCCGGTCGCAGCGGATGTCGGCGGCGATCCGCGTCGCCAGCGAGGTCCAGGCCAGCAGCCAGGCGGCGACGAGCACGCCCCAGGCGATGAACGCCGCGGCGTAGATGTGATCGTGTCCGTTGCGGTCGACCGAGCTGAGGCCGTGCGCCCAGGCGGAGAGGGAGATGGTGGCCGCAACCACGGCCACGGTGAGCACCGCCGCCGTCACCGTGCGAGCACGGATTCGCTTCCAGCCACCCTCACGCAGCAGGCGCCAGGCCGCGGGGAGCGGGAGCGCGATCCCGGCCGCGACCCCCGCCGAGGCCACGAACGCGATGATCTTCAGCACCGTGAACGCCAGATGGGCCCCCGCCTCTCCGGGGAGCGCCTGCTGCCAGTGCTCGCTGGTCTTGGCGAGGATCGCGCCGCCGATCACGAACAGGGCCCACGCCCACAACACCAGTGACGTGCCCCCGCGAACGCGCCGTCTCGGGTCGCCGCCGCCCCGGAGCCGCTCGCGCGCGGCGGAGCGCAGCACATCGACACGCATGCGCGCACCGGTGTCCCGGCCGTCGGCGTGCATGTCGAGAATCAGCGCGTCCAGCTCGCCGCCGTAACGGCGGCGCCACGCAGCTGGATAGAGCGCGAGCAACGTCGTCGGCCCCGGCGTGAACCGGCGCCGCACTCGCGTGCCGTGGCCGGAGCTCATACGAGCGACCCCCTCAACCCAACCTGCGCGGCGAGCCGCCGGTCGCCCTCGTCGGCGATCGCCCGGATCTCCGCGAGCGCGTCGCTCAGCTCCTCGGCACCTGCCGTGGTCAGGCGATAGGGCCGGCGGCGGCCGGTCTCCTGCACAGGCTCGATCATCCCGCGCTCCTCCAGCCGCGCAATCGCTCCGTAGAGCGTCCCGGGCCCGAGGGTCACGCCGGCGAACTGCTCGATGTCCTGCAGAAGTGCGTATCCGTGC
>DATAWZ010000062.1:0-5524 GCA_036266975.1 Solirubrobacteraceae bacterium | reverse complement strand
TCACCACTCCGAGCCGGCCAGCCACGCGTACGCCGGGCTCACCCCGCGGACCGAGACGCTGTTCGGGCCACCCGGGCGGGCCTACGTGTACCGCTCCTACGGCGTGCACGCGATGCTCAACACCGTCTGCGAGCCCGAGGGGGTCGGCGCGGGGGTGCTGATCCGGGCCCTGGCGCCGGTGCGCGACCTGGAGGCGATGCGCCGCCGGCGCGGTGGCCTGGACGACGAGCAGCTGTGCTCGGGCCCGGGCAGGCTCACCCAGGCGCTGGGGATCTGGCTCGACGAGAACGGCGCCGACCTCGCCCACGGCTCGATCCGGATCGAGCCGCGCTCGCCCGGGCCGGCGCCCGCGCTGCTCGACGGACTGCGGATCGGGATCACGCGCGGGATCGAGCTGCCGTGGCGGTACTGCCTGCTCGGCAACCGGCACGTCTCCAAGCCCTGGCCGGCGCGCACTCGGCTGCGCGGGCCACGCACGTGAGACCAATCTGAGACTTGACCGGGCCGGCTCCCGGGCCTACCGTGCCCTGGTCGGACAATTCGACCCGTGGGGGGCAACGTGTACATCATCATGGGGAGCGTCAGGTCACGCCTGATCGGTGCTGCGATCTCGCTGGCCGTGTTCCTGGTCATCTACTTCACCGTGATTCGCTCGGACAACAACACGGCGAACAACGCGATCCGTCAGGCCGGCCAGCAGATCCAGGTCGGGGCCAACCAGGCCGCGCAGGCGGCCGCTCAGGCCGCGCAGCAGGAGCGGCAGGCCGGCGACACGCAGGCCGCGAGCGTTGACAATCGCGCCGCGCAGCTCGCTACGTGCATCTCGGCGGCCGGGACCAACACCGGCGCGCTGCAGGCCTGCCAGGCGAAGTACACGCCGTAGCGGCTAACCGGAGGGGGCGGCAGCGCCACCGGAGGGGGCGGCAGCGCCACCGGACGCGCCGGCGGAGGGCGCCTGGCTCGTTGGCGACGCCGTCGCCGACGGCGTCGGCGTGACCGGCGTGTTCGTCGGCGCCGGCGGCGTCGGCGTCTGGCTGGGGATGACGGCCTGCGCCGGCGGGGCGGACGGCGCGGGCGACGCCCCGCCGCTGCCGGCGCCGGTCGACGCCGGGGCGCCCGCGCCGCCGGGTGGCGTCGCGGTCCCCGCCGCGCCGCCGCTCGCCGCTACGCCGGCGTCGCCCACGGCGCTGCCCGAGGAGGAGCCCGTACTCGTGCCGTTCGTGCCGTGACCGGACCCCTGCGAGCTCAGCTGGGCGGCCGCGTCCATGAAGTTGTGCCAGATCAGCGCCGGGTAGGTGCCACCCATCACCGGGCCGCCGTCGTAGTCGCTGGTCATGTCCACGAGCTTGTTCGGATAGCCGACCCACACTGCGACGGTGTACTGCGGATCCCACCCGACGAACCAGGCGTCGGCGTAGTTGGAGGTGGTGCCGGTCTTGCCCGCCTCGAACCCGCCGATCGCGGCGGACGTGCCGGTGCCGTACTGGATGACGCCCTCGAGCATCTGCGTCTCGGTGCTCGCCACCCACTGGGGCAGGACGCGGGTGAGGTGGACATGGTTGGTCGCCGTGTAGTGGCCGTCGGGCAGCGGCGGGTCGTTCCTGCCCTTGGGCGCCGTGACCTGCTCGATCCCGACGGGCTCCATCGGATTCTTCAGGTCCGAGAAGGTGCCGGTGACCCGTTGGCCGCCGTGCGCGAGCGTCTCGTAGGCGTGCGCCATGTCGATCGGCGTGACGCCGACCTGCAGGCCGCCGATCGTCATGGCCGGGTTGGTGGAGATCGGCGTCGTGATCCCCATCCGGTGCGCCATCTTGGCGATCCGCCCCGTGCCGACCTGGGGGCTGAGCCCGACCGCGGCGAACACGCTGTTATCCGAGTAGGCCAGGGCGTTGGCGAGCGTGCGCTGGCCCACGTAGGTGGCCTCGTCGTTGGCGACATGGAAGGTGACCCGCTCGTGCTGCGAGTTGTAGGAGACGAACGTTCGCGGCTCCGATGGCCACTCGGAATTCGGCGATATCCCGTGCTCGAGCGCGACGGCGAGGTCGAAGACCTTGAAGGCGGACCCCGGTTGTCGCTCGCCCTGGGTGGCGAGGTTGAATGGGTCGGCTTCGTAGTTGGGGCCGCCGACCATCGCCTTGACCTCGCCGGTGCTGTTCTGGATCGCGACCAGGGCGGCGCTCGGGCCGCCGGACGGCAGCTCATCGTTGACGGCCGACTCGGCGGCCTCCTGGAGCGGCAGGTCGAGCGTGGTGCGCACCTTCAGGCCGCCGTTGAAGGTCCGCGAGATCCCGTAGCGGTTGATCATCAGCTGCTCGACCCAGCTCAGGAAGTAGCCGCTGCCGGGCGTGGGCGTGCTCACCTCGGGCTCGCGGATCTCCGACGGCGATGGCAGCGCGGTGGCCAGGCTCTGGTCGTAGATCGTCTGGGTGATGTAGTTCTGGTTGTACATGTCCTTCAGGACGTAGTTGCGACGCTGGAGCGCCTCGGCGCGGCGTACCACCGGGTCGTAGCCGCTCGGCGAGGAGATCATTCCGGCGAGCAGCGCCGCCTCGGGCGGGTCCAGGTGGCCCACGCACAGGTTGGTCGGCGTGCCGCAGCCCTGCATGTTCGGCTCGCGGCCGAAGTACACACGCGCGGCGGACTCCACGCCGTAGGCGCCGTTGCCGAAGTAGACCGTGTTCAGGTAGGCGGTGAGGATCTTCGGCTTGCTCCACGTGCGCGAGAGGTGGTAGGCGAGCGCCGCCTCGCGCAGCTTCTCGAAGATCGTGCGGTGCGACTGCTCGGCGAGCGCGTTCTTGACGAACTGCTCGGGGATCGTCGAGGCGCCCTGGACGCCGCCGGTGTGCAGCAGGTCCTCGATGAACGCTCGCCCCAGGCCCTTCAGGTCGACGCCGTTCTCCTGGTAGAAGCGCTTGTCCTCGACCGAGACGACGGCGTCGTCCATGATCTGGGGGATCTGCTGCTGGGTGACCAGGATCCGGTTGTCCTGCGCGAGCACGCCCAGCAGGCGGCCGTGATCGTCGAAGATCTCCGAGTTCGCGCCGTGCGGGTAGTGGGTGAGCACCGCGTGCTCGAGCGGGCCGAGCTCCTGGGAGATCGCGGTGACCATGCCGAACACGAACGACACGAGCCCGAGGCCGAGCAGCGCGACGGCGATCAGCAGCAGTCGCAGCTTCTTCAGCCGCGGCCGCGGGCCGGGCGACCGCGGCTCCTCGTCCTCGCCGGTGGGCGGTAGGTCGGGCACCGCGACGAGCGGCGGTCGATCCTGCAGGGCGCGCAGCGAGGCGGCCGCGCGCTGGCGGGCGCGCTGGATGCGCTCGGTCGGCGCCGGCGGAAAGCGCGGGCGCGGCGGCCGGGCCGGGGGCGCGATGGGCAGCGGCTCAGGCTCGGGGGCCGGCGGCTCATCGAGATCGGGAATCGCCCAGGCCACGGTGTCCGGGCCGGCAGGGGTTTCGATATTGGGGAAAGGGCCCGTGGCGCTGCCGGGGTCATCGGCGTACGCCGTCGGCGGGGCGAGGGCTTCCAACCGGGGCCGGTCGTGGTCGCCGTCCGGTTCGTGCTCGGCGCGCCCGTTCGTGGCCGGCTCCTCGGTCGGGGGGAACGGCAGGGGCAGCGTGCCGTTGCCCTTCTCCCCGCCGTCCGGGGCCAGGGAGTCGCTGCTCGACGCGTGGATCAGGGCGTCCAGCGGCGGCAGATCGAGCGGCGGCAGGGGCTCGACCTCGGGGACCTCGGGATCGGGCGCCAGCGGCGCGACGCCCTCGAGATGGGCGAGGTACGGCTCGAGCGGGGGAAGCTCGGGGAGGGGATCGAAGGGTGAAACGGCGTCTGACTGATCGCCGGTGCTCGCGCCGCTGGCGCTTGGCTCGGGGGTCGCATCGGCCTCGGCCCCCGGCCGGCCGGCGGCCTCCTCGGGGCGGTTCACGCCGTCGCTCGGCGCGGGGTCGGCGGGCGGCGTGGCGCCCTCGATCTCTTCGAAGCCGTCGGGCGGGGTCCGGTCGCGGACGCCTGCTCGAGGCGGATCACCGGCTGACCACTTGGGGCGGCGCGGGATGTCGGGGGGTAAGTCCTCGCTCATCGCTCTCCGGCGGCGTGCCCGGGCGCGCGTGGGGGCTCCATGCGGGCGCGCCGTCGGCGGGAGGACATGCATGCGCGAGCACGGTCCCGCCGAGCGCGGGAGTTTAGCATTGCCCCCAGCGTGACCGACGTCGCCAACAGCCCCGCCGAGGCCGCTGCCTGGCTGTCCCGCAACGCGGTCGATTCCCTGCCCGCGGGCGCGTTGACGGAGACGCTCACACGGGCCGCCGCGGCTGGTCGGCCGCTGCGCGTCAAGCTCGGGATCGACCCCACCGCGCCCGACATCCACCTCGGGCACGCGGTCGTCCTGGGCAAGCTGCGCGAGTTCCAGGACCTGGGGCACGAGGTCGTGCTGATCATCGGCGACTACACCGCGCGCGTGGGCGATCCGAGCGGGCGCTCCAAGACCCGCCCGGTGCTCGCCCCCGAGGAGATCGAGGCCAACGCGCGCACCTTCCAGGACCAGGCCGGGCTCATCCTCAGCCCCGAGCGGATCGAGGTGCGCCACAACTCCGAGTGGTTGGACATGCCGCTCGTCGACCTGCTCGCGCTCGTGCGCACCACCACCGTGGGCCAGATCCTCGAGCGCGACGACTTCGCCAAGCGGATGGCGCGCTCGGAGCCCGTGTCGGTGCTCGAGCTGCTCTATCCGCTGTTGCAGGGCTACGACTCGGTCGCGGTGCGGGCCGACGTCGAGCTCGGCGGGACCGACCAGACCTTCAACCTGCTGCTCGGGCGCGACATCCAGCGCGCCTACGGGCAGCCCGAGCAGGCGATCCTCACGATGCCGCTGCTCGTCGGGACCGACGGGGTCAACAAGATGTCCAAGTCGCTGGGCAACCACATCGGCGTGACCGAGCCGCCCGAGGAGATCTACGGCAAGACGATGAGCGTGCCCGACGAGGCGCTGCCCATGTACTTCGAGCTGCTGCTGGGGATCGAGCCGCCGAGCGGCGAGCCCTACCAGGCCAAGCGCGCGCTCGCCGCCGAGCTCGTGCGGCGGTTGCACGGCGATGGCGCGGCCGCGGCGGCGGCGGCGCACTTCGATCGCGTCGTCGTGGGCGGCGGACCGCCGGAGGCGGTGCCCGAGTACCCCTTCGTGGCCGGCGAGGACGGCCGCGCCCACCTGCCGGTGGTCATCGAGGGCGCCTTCGGGCGCTCGCGCTCGGAGGCGCGCCGGCTGATCGACCAGGGCGCGGTGTCGCTCGATGGCGAGACGGTCGACGCCGGCGCCTACGACCTCGACGGCGAGGTCCTCGACGGCGCCGTGCTCCGGGCCGGCCGGCGCCGGTACGTACGGCTGCGCCAGGCCTCGTGACCGTCCACAGCGGCATGCTGCGGATGCAGACCGGTGGCGACAGCGAGATCGTCGACATCACCGAGGGCGTACGCTCGGTGCTCGCCACCTCGGGGGTGCAGGTCGGGCTGGCGTCGGTCTTCGCCGTCGGCT
>DATAWZ010000061.1:0-2250 GCA_036266975.1 Solirubrobacteraceae bacterium | reverse complement strand
TACCAGCTGCAGGGCATCGACGGGGTCGGCGTCGACGACATCTACCTCGGCAACGGGGTCAGCGAGCTGATCTCGATGACCCTGCAGGCGCTGCTCAATCCCGGCGACGAGGTGCTGATCCCGGCGCCGGACTATCCGCTCTGGACGGCGACCACCCGCCTGGCCGGCGGGCGCCCGGTGCACTACCTGTGCGACGAGCAGGCGAACTGGTATCCGGACCTCGAGGACATCCGCTCGAAGATCACCGACCGCACCAAGGCGATGGTGGTGATCAACCCGAACAACCCGACCGGCGCGGTGTACTCGCCGGCGCTGCTCAGCGAGCTTGCGGTCATCGCCCGCCAGAACGGCCTGCTGGTGTTCGCCGACGAGATCTACGACAAGGTCCTCTACGACGGCGCACGGCATCTCGCGCTCGCCTCGATGGCGCCGGACGTCCCCTGCCTGAGCTTCGGCGGGCTGTCCAAGACCTACCGCATCGCCGGCTTTCGCTCGGGCTGGATGGCCTTCTCGGGCCCCAAGTCGCAGGCCAGCAGCTACATCGAGGGCCTGGATCTGCTCACCAACATGCGCCTGTGCCCCAACGTCCCCGGGCAGCACGCGATCCAGACCGCTCTGGGCGGCTACCAGAGCATCGAGGCGCTGGTCGCGCCCGGCGGGCGCCTGCTCGAGCAGCGCAACCAGGCGGTGGAGATGCTCAACGAGATCCCCGGCGTCTCGTGCGTGAAGCCGATGGGCGCGGTGTACGCGTTCCCGCGGCTTGACCCGTCGGTGTACGAGATCGAGGACGACGAGCAGTTCGTGCTCGATCTGCTGCTCCAGGAGAAGCTGCTGGTCGTGCAGGGCACCGCGTTCAACTGGCCGCACCCCGACCACTTCCGCATCGTCACGCTGCCGCGCGCGGACGAGCTCAAGGACGCGGTCCTGCGGATCGCCCGCTTCCTGTCCGCCTACCGAAAGTAAGGCGCGCGGCAGTGCGCCTGACCACCCCCGAGGTCGCCGCGGCGACCGGCGGCGAGCAGATTGGACCGGCGATCGCCGTCGAGGGCGTCGCGCTTGACTCCCGGCGGGTCAGCGGCGGCGAGCTGTTCGTCCCGCTGCGCGCCGAGCGCGACGGGCACGCCTTCATCGCGGCGGCGATGCAGGCCGGCGCCGCCGCCTACCTGACCGAGCACGGCGCCAACGGCGGCCCGGCGGTGCGGGTGGACGACACCCTGCGCGCGCTGACCGCGCTCGCCTCGGTCGGCCGCGAGCGCTTCGGCGGCGAGGTGGTGGGCATCACCGGCTCGGTGGGCAAGACCACGACCAAGGACCTGCTCGCCGCGGCGCTCGCCCCCGGGCTGCGGGTGCACGCCAACATCGGCTCCTACAACAACGCGCTCGGCGTGCCGCACACGATCCTCGGCGCCCCGGAGGGCACCGACGTGCTGATCACCGAGCTGGGGGCCAACGCCCCGGGGGAGATCTCCGATCACTGCGCGCTCGCGCGCCCGACGATCGGCGTGGTCACGCGCGTGGCCTCTGCCCACACCGAGGGTTTCGGCGGGGGCCTTGAGGCGGTCGCGCGAGCCAAGGGCGAGCTGATCGCCGCGCTGCCGGACACGGGCGTGGCCGTCCTGAACGCCGACGATCCGCGCGTGGCGGCGATGCGCTCGCTCACCGGCGCCCGCGTGGTCACCTTCGGCGAGCAGTCCGGCGAGGTCAGCGCGCGCGTGCTGGGCGTCGACGCCGACCTGCGGCCGACGCTCGACGTTCAGACGCCGTGGGGGTCGGTCGAGATCCACCTCGGAGTGCGCGGTGCCCACCAGGCCGTCAACGCGGCCGCAACGGTCGCCGTCGGCGGGATCCTCGGGGTCGAGCTGGCCGCGATGGCTCGCGCCCTGGAGGCGGTGCAGGGACCGACGCTGCGCATGGACCTGCGCCGCGCGCCCTCCGGCCTGATCGTGCTCGACGACAGCTACAACGCCAACCCGGCCTCGATGCAGGCCGCGCTGCGGGCGCTGATGAGCGTGCCCGCCGACCGCCGTGTGGCCGTGCTCGGCGCGATGGCCGAGCTGGGCAGCTCGAGCGCGGACGAGCACGCGCGTATCAGCCGCCTGGGCGACGAGCTCGGCGTGGAGCTGCTGTCGGTCGGGGCGCCGGAGTACGGCGTGCCCGACTTCCCCGACGCCGCCGCGGCGCGCGCCGCGCTCGGCCCGCTCGGCGAGGGCGACGCGGTGCTGATCAAGGGCAGCCGGCGCGCCGGCCTTG
>DATAWZ010000060.1:0-30811 GCA_036266975.1 Solirubrobacteraceae bacterium | reverse complement strand
TGCCGAACGCGAGCGCCGCGCAGGCGCCAGACTGGCCGAGGCCCAGCAGGATGCCGCCGCGCACGAGCGCTGGCGCGAGGCCCGGCAGGGGGGTGAGCTACTCGAACGGGCCGCGGCCGCCGAGGCCGCGGCCGACCGACTCGATCCGAAGGAGGCCACGCGATGATCCGCGCGATCGCGAGAACCACCGTCCGCACCTGGCTGCGCGGCGTGCGCATCCCGGCGCGGCTCGTCGGGCTGAACCCCGACCGGCTCGACGCCCGGATGGAGGAACTCCTCGGCTGGCTGCTCGGCGACGAGGAGCTCGTCCGCGAGGGCGTGCTCACCGACGCGGCGGTCGAGCAGCGCGACTACGCCGCCGACCTTCGCGCAGAGGCCAACCGCCACGCCGAACGGGCCCAGCGCAACGCCGCCGACGCCCGCGAGGCGGCGCTCCGCAGCGAGGAGCACGCCGCGACCCAGGCCGACCAGACCGAGCGGGCGGCCGAGCAGCACCGGCTGCACGAGGTCCGGCGCGCGGCCCACGACGAGGACCAGCAACTGCGCGCGAGCCGCGAGCGCGCGGAGTCAGAGCGCGTGGCCGCTCGCGCCAGGGCGGGCGCCGACGAGCGAGAGGCCCAGCAGGAGCGGTCCGTCGCCACGGCCGAGCGCGAGCGCGCCGAGCGCGAGGGCGAGGTGGCCGAGGAGCTCCGGGGCGCCGCCAAGCGCGTGCGCGCGGGGCGCTCCAGCGAGACCGAGCGCTCCTGAGTGGCCCGAAGACGATCGATCCAGCGGTCCGTTCGCCGCCTGAGGCGGGGGTGTGGTTCCCTGCTTGCGCTCAGCGCACGTTACGAACCACACCCCCCATCGGAACGCTCATTCCGCACTTCGCTCGACGCCGCCGCATCTTGGCCGGCGCCCCGGGGAGGCCCACACGTGACCGCGGTTCGGCGGGCCCTCGCCGGCAAGGGCTCTGGGGCTTGCGCCGGCGCCCGCTCGGCTGCTGGCTAGGCGCCGCTCACGCGGCGCTCGTGCCCGGCCCAGTGGGGCTCACGCAGCTGCTTGCGCAGCAGCTTGCCGACCACGCTCTTGGGGAGCGGCTCGGTGGTGAGCTCCACGCGAGCGGGCTTCTTGTAAGAGCCGAGCCGCTCGCGACAGGCGGCGATGACCTGCTCCTCGGCGACCGCGCCGGCCTCGCTCACGCACACCACGGCCATCGGCGACTCGCCCCAGCGCTCGTCGGGAACGCCGAACACCGCCGCCTCGACGACGCCGGGAACGTCGGCGATCACGCTCTCCAGCTCGGCCGGCCAGATGTTGAAGCCGCCGGAGACGATCATGTCGTCGACGCGGTCCAGCACGTACAGGTAGCCGTTCTCATCCAGGCGCCCGACGTCGCGCGTGTGGACCCAGCCGTCGATCAGGCGCGTCGCGGTCAGCTCCGGGTCGCCCCAGAACTCGTGCATCTGGCCCTCCACCTGGGCGACGATCTCGCCCTCCTCGCCGATCGGTAGCGTGTTGTCCCCCTCGTCGCGGATCTCCACCCGTGCCCAAGGGATCACGCGGCCCGCCGCGCGCAGCGGCTCCGACCCCTCGATATCGGCGAACCACTCGGCCGAGGACATCGTGGTCAGCGGCACCGCCTCGGTCTGGCCGTAGATCTGGAACATGACGTCGCCGAAGACCTCGTGTGCGTGCAGCGCCGTGGCGTCGGTGATCGGAGCGCCTCCGATCAGCAGCGAGCCCAGCGTCGCGCGCGCCGCCGCGGCCTCGGGATGGGTGCTGAGCGCCTGGACCATCGTCGGCACCGCGAACATGTGGCTGACGCCGTGCTCGGCGATCATGCCCAGCACCTTGCCCGCGTCGAAGGCCCCGAACAGGACGTTCGCGGCGCCGCACAGCCAGCCGGGGATGAACAGGTAGCCGGAGGCGTGGGAGATCGGGCCGGCATGGCCGACCACGCTGCCGGCGTGCAGGCGCTCGAGCGGGAACACCCAGTTGCGGCAGTTGGCCACCCAGTCGTGCTGGGTGTAGGCGACGCCCTTGGGCTTACCGGTCGTGCCCGCCGAGTGGCGGATCACGTACCAGTCGTCGGGGGCCAACGGGATCTCGGGGTCGCGGTCGTCCTGGGCGGCGAGCCAGCGCTCGTAGCCGCCGTCGCGCGCGAGCACGTGCTCGACCCGAGTCTCCGCGAGGCTGGCGGCGTAGTGCTCATCGCAGACCACGACGCGGCACTCGGTGCCTTCGACCATGTGTGCGTGCGCGCCGGGGGAGTTGCGCGGGTACAGCGGGACTCGCACGGCGCCGGCGATCGCGCAGCCGAGCAGCAGGTCGGCGGCGCCGAGGTTGTTGTCCTCGAGGCCCGCGACGCGGTCGCCAGGCCGCACACCAAGGGCGCGCAGACCGTTGGCCATGCGCACCCCGCGCTGCCACGCGCCGGCAAAGTCCAGCGTGCGCTCCTCGCTGACGATCGCGGGGCGGTGCGCGTTGGCGCGCGCCGCCTGCCGCATCAATGAGCTGACGTCCACCGCATCTCCCTCACCGACAACGCTACCTGCTCCCGGACGCCGGCGTCGATCGACGATCGGCTCCAGACAGCGGGTCGGCGCTGCGGGCCGGATCAATGCAGGTTCGCGGTCTCCGGAAAGGCCGCCAGCAGGGTCGTGGTGAACACGAAGTTGAACACCCAGATCCCCGCAAAGGCGATGACGACCCCCTGGTTGACGGCGCGGCCCACGCCTTCGGCGCCGCCCTTCACGTGCATGCCCTTGTAGCAGCACACCACAGCGATGATGAACCCGAACAGGCTGGTCTTGATCACGCTGCCGAGCAGGTCAGGCATGCTGAAATTCGAGGTGAAGGTCGCCAGGTAGCCCGCGGTGCTCTGATTCTGCAGGAGCATGACCGCCAGCCAGCCCCCGATGACCCCGAAGACGATGGCGATCAGATTCATCGCGGCGGTGGTCACACCCAGGGCGAGAAAGCGCGGCGCGACGATCACGCGCACCGGGTCCAGGCCCAGGACCGCGAGCGCGTCCAGCTCCTCGCGCACCTTGCGGGCCCCGAGATCGGCGCAGATCGCCGTCCCCCCGACGCCCGCGATCACCATGCCATTGATCCAGGGAGCAAACTCGCGCACCGATGCCATCACGAAGAACGCACCGAGCCGGTCGACCGTGCCGAAGATGAGCATGATGTTTCCCCCCTCGATCCCGGGTGCGCCCAGACCGAAGAAGACCGTGGAGATGATGACCGGCAACGTGCACCGCTTGACGATCAGCCAGCTCTCCTGCACGAAATCGTCCCGCCAGGTGAACGGCGGCGTGACGCACGCGACGATCGCGACGCCTGCCAGCATGAGCATCCCCGCGATCTGCTCGAGCGCGCTGGTGCCGGCGTCGATCACTCTCGGCGGGTGCGAGGGCGGCGCGGAACGGCGCGGGGCACCCACGCGCCCCGGCCGCAGCGAGACCGGCGAGGGGGCCTGCGCGCCCGGGTCGGGGCTCGTCCGAGCACTCACCGGCCGCACCGCCGTGTGATCGTCCTGTCCACATCGATCACGATCGACGGCCGGGTGCTCGAGCGCCCCAGCCAACGTCGGGTATGTGACCCGCGTTCGGCGCAACGTCGGAATTCCTGCCGTCGAGGGGGACGTCGTGCGGCCCCGTGCTCGGTGCGAGTGCGCGGGTGTCAGAGTTCTGATCGCCTTGCCCACCGGCTTCGGCGCGACCCGTGGCGACCTGTGACACAGTGGGTGAGTGGTGATCGACGAGCCGACGGTGGAGCGCCTCTGCCGGGTCCTGGAGGAGGACCCCGATCTCGCCGAGTCGCTTGCGGAGCCGGCCCGCAGCCTCGCCGCTCGGGAGTGCATCGCGCAGGTGATCGTGCTGGACTCCGGGCCCTGGCTGGGCACTCACGCCGAGCTGGGCCTCGACTCGATCGGGTTGCTGGTGCTCGACGGCACGTTGCTCCGCCGCGTCGGGGTCGAGGGGCGGTTCGGCGCCGAGCTGCTGGGACAGGGAGACCTGCTGCGCCCTTGGCAGGGGGAGGACGAGCCGCCGACGCTGCCCACCACCACCGGCTGGCGCGTGCTCGAGCCCGCGAGACTGGCCGTCCTGGGCGATGCCTTCGCACGACGGCTCGCGCGCCATCCGCAGATCATCGGCCGGATCATCGGGCGAGCCGTGACCCGCTCGCGCAACCTGGCGGTGAACATGGCGATCGTCCACCAGGCGCGGGTCGACGTTCGCCTGCACATGCTCTTCTGGCACCTTGCCGAGCGCTGGGGACGCGTCCGTGGCGACGGCGTCCTGCTGCCGCTCCGCCTGACGCACAACGATCTCGCCGATCTCGTCGCCGCAACCCGACCGACGGTGACCACCGCGCTCACGGAGCTCGCGCGCAGGAATGCCGCCGTCCCGGGCCCGAGCGGCTGGCTGCTGGTCGGAGATCCTCCCGGCGAGCTGATGGAACTGGGGCCGGTGGCGCCGACGCTCGCCAACGGCGCAGGCCCGCCACGGCTCACGCGCGCGTGCGCCCCGCCATCCCCCGGACGGCCCGGCGCGACTTCCCCCACGCGCCCGTCATGCGCGTGACCTCCGCCTGAACGACGGCCTGCTGATGGCGTCGACGGCGGCCGCTCGCGACCGCGTCGATTCCACGCGGCGGCGCCGCTGCTCGCTCCTTCGGTGCTCGATCCCGGTGGTCGCCCGTGCTCATTGATCCCAGGGTGAACGCGCCGGCGCGCGCTGGCCAGAGCTTCCGTCGGGATCCTGACCTCGCCTGCGTGCGTCCCGGTCACGAACGGGTGGTGAACACGCGCCCGATGGTCAAGAGTCAACACAACGGCAGGTCGGAACTCGGACAGCGCTCGCAACCGGCCTCGCGGTGTGGCGATATCCCTCGTCCATGGATCGGCCCAACCCACGTGACGTTTCACCAGCTCGACGCGCGGCGGCGTCACCGACCGGCGCGGCCGCGACGTACCCTCTGCTCATCGTGGTCTTGATGGTCGTGGCGATCATCTCCCTGGTCGCCGGACACAGCTGGCTGACGCTCGGGCTCGCACTGCTCGCACTGGTCCTCAGCCTCGCGGCCGTGATCGCCTACCTCCAGCGGCTGACGATGACCGGCGGCGCGTCCGGCGAGAGCGAATAGGCATCTCACCGTCGCCGAGGTCGGCGTCGACTCGAGCGGCGACCTGGCGATCCTCACGTCCGTCACGACCCACGGATTGCAGTTCGTGCCCGCCGCGAGTGGCACCTACTTCGGCGAGGCGATCACCGGCGGGGACGCCTACGCGTTGGAGAACATTCCGGCCTTCGCCAACGTGCAGCCGGGCACGATCTCGATGAGCCCGGCCGGCGACATCGCGTATGCGAGCTCCTCGGGCGCGGTCGAGGTGCTGTCGATGAGCAGCGGCACGCTCACCCAGATCGCGGGCGAGGGCGGCGCACCCGGGGGCTCGCTCAACAACCCCTCCGTGGCCATCGACGCCGCAGGGGACGTCGCCTACGCTGCCGGCGACGGGCCGGAGGGTGGCGCTCGTGCCGGCGAGCGGCACGTCGCCCACGCTGGCGAGCTACACCTCCGGTGAGGTCCTCGCCGACGTCGCCGACCACGACACCGGCAGCGGTCCCTCGGGCACGCCGCTGGGCGACGGCGGCGCGGCAACCGCGGCGTCGACCGGCGGAGCGAGCGGGCTGGCCTTCGACTCCAGCGGCGACCTGCTGATCGACGTCACCCCGGACGGCTCGAAGGTCGTCGTCAGCGGCGCAGCGCGGTCGGCGCTCGTTGGACGCACGGTGGAGATCGAGCTCGTGCAGCGCGGCGCGCTACGAGGCGATCGCCGGCTCCTCGGTCTCGCAGGCGCTCAAGCTCACGCGCCGCTCCTCCCTGACCGGCGTCACCGAGAGCGCCGGGCGCATCCACGTCAGCGGACGGGTGAGCGGGTCGTTCAAGGCCGGCACCGCGGAGCGGATCCGCCTGCGCGTGACGTGCCGGTCCTCCCGCACGGTTGACACGCTCACGCTCACCAAGTCCGGCACGTGCAGCGCGAGCGTCGCTCCGGCCGTGGGCGTCAAGGGCCCGGTCGCGGTCTACCGCGCCTGCACGACCGTTCTGCGCAACGGCCACCGCGAGCCGACCGACAGCTTGCCGGTGCCGGTCTCGTAACCACGGCGCGCCAGGGTGGCCGAGGCACCTCACCCTTTATCCCAAAATCACCACGCCGCGTTACCCGGTTGCGTGCGGGGCGGAAAGCCGTCAAGGTGCGCGTGATGTCACAGAAGAACCAGCACGAGTGGGCCCTGATCCTCGCCGGGGTCATCGCCGCCGTCAGCGGCGCCGCGATGTTCGGCTTGACGGTCAACAACCACGGCGGGCTCGGCTTCGTCGTCGGGGTCGCGATCACGGTTGCCGGGCTGATCGTCGTGCCCAGGGCGCTCGCCGTCGAGGAGGTTCGACAACTGCTGGTCGGCTACACGATCATCGCCGTCATCGTGATCTGGCCGATCGTGCTGATCACCGGGCTGATGCTCACGCCCGGCGGCTGACGCCGCGCCTGTCAGCATTGGCGCGACCGCAGACTCCAAGAGAGGGGAGCGAGAGATGAGCCGCACCAATCGTGCTTACCGGCTGCGCCGTCGACCGGCGGGCAAGGTGACCGACGCCGACCTGGAGTTCGTGACCGAGCCGGTCGGCGAGCTCGGCGACGGGCAGGCGCTCGTGCAGACCCTCGTGCTCTCGTTGGACCCCACCAACCGGATCTGGATGAGCGACCATCGCGGCTACATGCCGCCGGTGCCGCTGGACTCGGTGATGCGCGGCCTCGGCGTCGGGCGGGTGATCGAGTCGCGGCGCGCGGACCTGCCCGTGGGCGCGCACGTGCTCGGCTGGACCGGCTGGCAGGAGCTCACCGTCGCCGACGACTCGGCGCTGATCTCACCGTTCACCGTGCTGCCCGATCCGCTGCCCGCGCCGCCGAGCGCGTTCGTCGGGGTGCTCGGGCACACCGGCATCACCGCCTGGCTGGGCCTGGAGATCCTCGCGCTGGCGCCCGGTGAGACCGTGGTGATCTCCGGCGCGGCCGGCGCGGTGGGCTCGATCGCCACGCAGCTGGCCAAGTCCCAGCAGGCGCGCGTGGTCGGCGTCGCCGGCGGCCCGGAGAAGTGCGCCCACGTCGTGGAGGACCTCGGCGCCGACGCGTGCGTGGACCACCGCGCCGAGGACTGGCACGACCAGCTCGTGGCGGCCACGCCCAACGGCATCGACGGCGACTTCGAGAACGTCGGCGGGCCGCTGATGGACGCGATCCTGGATCGCCTGAACATCGGCGCGCGCGTCGCACTGTGCGGGATGATCGCCGACTACAACCAGTTCGGCGACGGCAGCGAGCCGATCGGACAGCGCGCGGTCGGGCAGCTGCTGATGACCCGCTCGACGCTGCAGGGCTTCCTCGTGCTCGACTACGCCGAGCGCTTCGCCGAGATCGTCGAGCAGCTCGCCGGGCGGTGGGCGACCGGGAAGCTGAGGGCCGAGGAGACCGTCGTGGACGGCCTGGAGAACGCGCGCGAGGCGCTCGACCAGCTGTTCACCGGCGGCAACCGCGGCAAGCTCGTGGTGCGCGTCAGCGGCTGAGGCGACTACGGCGACTACGGCGACTACGGCGACTACGGCAGCTTCGCCGACCCGCGCGGCGCCGCGGGCGCCGAGGGGGGCGGCACCACCGGGCCGATGTCCCCGTCGGGCGCCTCGTCGAGGTCGACCATCACCGGCGCGTGGTCGCTGGGCCCGCTGCCCTTGCGCGCTTGCCGGTCCACCCACGCCGCCCGCACGCGGCCGGCGACGCCCTCGGTGGCGAGGATGAGGTCGATCCGCATCCCCAGGTCCTTGTGGAACATGCCGGCGCGGTAGTCCCAGTAGCTGAACACCCGCTCGTTCGGCCAGCGCTCGCGCACGACGTCGCGCAGGCCCACCACCCGCTCGAGCTCGGCCAGCGCGGCGCGCTCGGGCGCGGTCACATGGGTCTGCCCGACGTAGGCGTCGGGATCGAACACGTCCGCGTCGGTGGGCGCGATGTTCATGTCGCCGCACAGGATCGCCTCGAGCTGCTCGGCGGCGAGGACCTCCTGCAGCGCCTTCAGCCAGGCGAGCTTGTAGTGATAGTGCTCGGAGTCGGGGGTCCGGCCGTTGGGGACGTAGACGCACTGCACGCGCACGCCGGCGCAGGTGGCGGCGACGGCACGGGCCTCGTCGTGCGGGAACCCGGGCGCGCCGGCGATCCCGGCCACCACGTCCTCGAGCCCGACCCGGGAGAGGATCGCCACGCCGTTCCACTGGACTTCGCCGTGGCGGGCGACCGCGTAGCCGCGGGCGGCGAGCTCCTCGTCGAGCAGCGCGTCGAACGCCTCGTTCGCGAGCTTGGTCTCCTGCAGGCAGACGACGTCCGGCCGGCGTTGCTCGAGCCAGGGCAGCAGCCGCGGCAGGCGCTGCTTGACCGAGTTCACGTTCCATGTCGCCAGGCGCACGGCGCTTAAAGTAGCGACGTCGCGCGCCGGGTAGATTGCGCTCGTGGACCTTCTGGATCGTCTGGGACTGGAGACGCCGATCGCCCAGGTCGGAATGGGCGGCGGGATGGCCACCGCCGATCTCGCCGGCGCGGTGTCCGCGGCCGGAGCCCTGGGGACGGTCGGGATCCTGCCCCCGCGGGCGCTGGCGGCCGAGCTGGCGCGGGCGCGCCTGCTCGCGCCGGGGCGGCCGGTCGCGGTCAACCTGCTGATGCCCTTCGTCAAGGGCGCCCACATCGACGTCGCGATCGCGGCCGGCGTGGCGGCCGCCGTGATCTTCTACGGCTTCGACCCGGCCGCCGTCGCGCGCCTGCGCGCGGCCGGCGTGCTCGTGCTCCACCAGGTCGGCACCGAGGAGCAGGCGCGCCGGGCGCTCGCCGACGGCGCGGACGGACTGGTCGCCCAGGGCCTGGAGGCCGGCGGGCACCTGCAGGCCATCGAGGCCACCGCAGCCTTCCTGCCCCGCGCGCTCGAGCTCGCGGGCGGTCGCCCGGTGCTCGCCGCCGGCGGGATCCACGACGCCGACGGCGTGCGCGCCGCCCTCGATCAGGGCGCGGCGGGCGTCATGTGCGGCAGCCGCTTCCTGCTCACCGAGGAGTCCGGCGTGCACCCGCTCTACCAGCGCCGCACGCTCGGCGCCCCGCGAACGATCGACACGCGCCTGTTCGGCTTCGGCTGGGACGCGCGCCATCGCGTGGTCCCCAACGCGGCGACCGAGCGCTGGTGCGCTCGCCGCGAGGCCGGCGCACCGGCGGTGCTCGCGCTCAACCACTTCACCGAGCCGCTCGCGCGGCGCCTGCCGCTCTCCACGCTCGAGCTCGCGCCGCGCCTGCAGAATCCGCGCCTGCCGCTGTTCTCGCCGGGCCCCGCGCTGCGGGGGATGCCCGACCGCGTCGTGGACCTGACCCCGCTGTACGCGGGCGACTGCGTGCGCGAGATCCACTCGGTGATCGGAGCCGCGCAGGCGGTCGCCGAGCTCGCGCGGGGCGCCGAGCCCATCGCCTAGTGGTGCCTCCTGTAAATCCGGTCGTCGATTCGCGAGCGAAAATCGAGCATGGCCAGGACGCAGGGAGCCGCCAGGCGAAGATTTGCAGCCGCGAAGCGGGAGCGGATTTGCAGGAGGGGCCACTAGGCTGGCGGTCCCGCGAGGAGAGGGACGATGGACGTCGAGGAGTGGGCGAGGATCCGCCGGCTGCACGAGTCGGGCGTACCGATCAAGGGGATCGTGCGCCAGCCAGCTACGAGATGGCCGCCCGCAAGGGCCTGGGCGTGCTCGGCTTCTCCCTGGAGGAGCTCGCGGCCACCGAGAGGACGGTCAAGGCCTACAAGCTCGCAATCCAGCAGGCCGAGCCCGTCGGCTCCTTCGTCAACGACAACCTGCTCGTCGCCAACGGCATCAACTTCGTCAACGAGGACAGGGACGTCGCGCGCCGGCAGATGCGCGAGAGCGGCGTCGGCTACCACTTCAGCCAGGTCTACCGCTACCACGACACGTTCCCGCGGCCCGAGGGCTTCCCGGTGTGGCCGGACGTCATGCCCGATCCCGACGACGCGACGATCGACCAGTTCATCGACCTCGGGGCGGCGATCGTGGGCGACCCCGACGACGTGCTCGCGCAGATCAAGCGCTGGGAGGCCACCGGCGCCGACCAGTTCGTGCTGCTGCGCGGGACGAAGACCAAGCAGGAGTGCCTGGACATGCTGCGCCTGATCGGCGAGCACGTCATCCCGAAGATCGACACCGGTCCCGTCCACCGAACCACGCGCCTGCGCGAGGCCGCGTCCTCGCCCGTCGCGGCGTGACACCCGACCGCGAGGAGGAGAAGGCAACGTCCACCGCCACTCAGGAGCAGAACGTCGCCGCGATCAGGGAGGCCTACGAGGCCGCCAGCGCGGGCGTTGCGAGCAAGCTGCTCGACCTCTGGCACGGAGGACATCACCTGGAGGCGATCCTCGAGGAGATCCGCGTGCTCGCCGCCGGCTGAGGCCCGCCGGGTCGGGAGGCCGGGTCGGGTCGGGCGGGCCAGGTGGGTCGGGCGGGTCCGGGTCGGGTCGGTCGGGAAAACCGGTCGACCGGTACAGACTGTTACGATGGCCAGGATGGGATGGGACTTCTCCACGGAGCCCGCCTTTCAGCGCGAGCTCGACTGGGTGCGCGACCTGATGCACGACGAGGTCGAGCCGCTGGAGACCCTCGCGCTGGACCGTGCACGGCTGCAGCGCGCGATCGCCCCGCTGCAGGAGCGCATCAAGGAGCGCGGGCTGTGGGCCACCCACCTGGACCGCGAGCTCGGCGGCCAGGGGTTCGGTCAGCTCAAGCTCGGCCTGATCAACCAGCTTGTCGGGCGCTCGATCCTCGGGCCCTACGTCTTCGGCAACCAGGCGCCCGACGCCGGCAACACGGAGATCCTCGGGCGCAACGGCACCCCCGAGCAGAAGGAGCGCTACCTGGAGCCGCTGCTCGCCGGCGACGTCTGCTCGGCGTTCGCGATGACCGAGCTCGAGACGGCCGGCGCGGACCCGACGCTGATGGCGCTGCGCGCGCGGCCGGCCGGTGAGGGCTACGTGCTCGACGGCGCCAAGTGGTTCATCACCCACGCGCGCGAGGCGGACTTCTTCCTGGTCATGGCGGTCACCGACCCCGACGCCGAGCGCCACCGGCGTGCGTCGATCTTCATCGTCGACCGCGGCCACCCGGGGCTGATCGTCGACCGCGAGATCGGGACCATGCACGATCCCAAGCCCGACCCGGCGACCGTCTACACGCACTCCGTCGTGCGCTTCGAGAACTGCCGCGTGCACACCTCGCAGCGCCTGGGCGAGGAGGGCGCCGGCTTTCTGATCGCCCAGCAGCGGCTCGGTCCGGGGCGCATCCACCACTGCATGCGCTGGATCGGGCAGGCCGAGCGCGCGCTGGACATGATGTGCGAGCGCGCCGTCTATCGCCAGACGCACGGCCGCACGCTCGGCGAGCACCAGACGATCCAGAACTGGATCGCCGACTCGGTCGCCGAGATCCACGGGGCGCGCCTGATGACGCTGCACGCCGCGTGGAAGATCGACGCCGAGGGGGTGCGCGCGTCGCGACGGGAGATCGGCATGATCAAATACCACGGCGCGAAGGTCCTGCTCGACGTGATCGACCGCGCGCTGCAAGCTCACGGCTCGCTGGGGTACTCAACCGATATGCCCCTGGAGGAGATGTACCGCGCCGGTCGCGCCTCGCGCTTCTACGACGGCCCCGACGAGGTCCACCGCACGGTCGTCGCTCGCCTGACGCTGCGCGGGTACGAGGCGCCCGAGGACGGCGTGCCCAGCGAGTACATCCCGCGCCGCCGCGAGGAGGCCACGCGCCGCTTCGCGCACCTGCTCGACCTGACCACCACGTGAGCGGCCCGAGCGCCCCGCAGCTGAGGACCCGGGCGCTCGAGCTCGGGCCCTACCTCTCGGCGCGCCTGGGCGGCGACGGCAGCGTGGCCGACGCCCGTCTCGCCGGCGAGGGCATGTCCGACACGACGCTGCTCGTGGATCTGCGCGACGGCCGCGAGCTCGTGCTCCGCGCGCACAGCACCACGGTCGCCGGCACCGGGGTCGAGAGCCCGGAGCGACACTTCGCCGTGCTGCGCGCGGTCCATCCCGTCGCCGGGGTCCCCTCGCCCGAGCCGTTGCTGCTCGAGAGCGACCCCGCGCCGCTCGGCGCCCCGTTCATGATCATCGGCCGGCTGCCGGGCCGCGCGGTCGTGCCCTGGTCGCGCGAGGGGTGTGCGTTCCTGCGCTCGACCGGCGCGGGACCGGCCGGCCGCGAGCTGCTGGCGATCCTCGCCTCGATCCACGCGGTCGACCCGGCGGCGCTCGCCGGCGCGCTCGACCCGCCGCCGGCGGGGACCGCGGCGGCGGCGCAGGCGGTCGCGCGGCTGCGCGCGGCCATCGAGCGCGACCGCGACGGCCCCGAGCCGGCGCTTACCGACGCGCTGGGCTGGCTCGAGGCCCACCTGCCCGCGTGTGCGCAGCCCGCGCTCGTGCACGGCGACTACCGCGCCGGCAACCTGCTCTTCGACGGCGGCCACATCACCGGCGTCCTCGACTGGGAGTTCGCCCACCTCGGCGACCCGGCCCGGGATATCGCGTGGCTGATGGCCGCCTCCAACCGCGTCGGCGACGAGCTCGCCTGCGACATGGTCCCCATGGGCGAGGTCGTCGAGCGGTACGAGGGGCTCACCGGCCGCGCCGTCGACCCGGCGGCGCTCACCTTCTGGGACCTGTTCATGCTCGTGGAGAACGCCGCGCTGTGGGTGCGCACCACCGCCTCCTGGCGCCGGGGCGAGGTCGATGACGTCCGCATCGCGCGCTGGAGCTACACGCTGCCCAGGACGCGGCGGCTGGTCCTCGACGCCCTGGAGCGGACATGACCGAGGTCCCCGCCGCGTTGGCGATCGCGCTCGTGCACGACGGGCTGCGCGAGGACGTCCTGGGGGCGGTCGAGCACGACCGCCACGCCTCCTCGGCGCTCAAGGCCGCGCTGGGGATCCTGCGCAACGTGGCCAGCGAGTTGCAGGCCGGCGAGGCGTGGTGCGCTCCGGTGCTGGCGGCGGCGTTGCCCGACGCCCTGCGCTGGCCCGAGGCCCTGCGCGCGGCCGCGCCGCACGCCGCCGCGCAGGTCGAGCGCTCGCTCGCGCAAGCGAGCGGTCTGGTCGAGACCGACCCGCCGGCCGCGCGAACCCATCTGCTGCACGCCGCCGAGCGGGCGCTGGCCGAGGCCTGGCGCCACGAGGAGCTGCGCGCGCAGGGACTGCTGACCGAGGTGCGCCGTGTGGTGCGCGCCGATCTCGATGCCCAGGTCGCGCGCATGCGCTGACCTGCGACGAAAGGAGCCCATCGTGAGCCGCCGTTTCCAGATCGGATGCGATGTCGGCGGGACGTTCACCGACGTCGCCGCCGTGGACGCCACCGGTGAGGTGCTGTGCGACAAGTCCGACACCACGCGCGAGGATCTCACCGCGGGGATGCTGAGCGCGCTCGAGCTCGTCGCCGGACGGGCGGGACTCTCGCTCGACGACCTGCTCGCGGCCACCGACCGGTTCGTGGTCGGCACGACCGTGGTGACCAACTCGATCGCCGAGCTGCGCGGCAGCCGGGTGGGCCTGCTGACGACCAAGGGCCACGGCGATGTGCTGCGCATCGCCCGCTCGGCGCGCAACGCGCATCGCGATCATCACCGCCAGCTGAGCCTGCCCCAGATCGTCCCCCGCGAGCGGGTGATCGAGGTCGACGAGCGCGTCGACAAGACCGGTACCGCGGTCGTGCCGCTCACCGAGGCCGAGGCGCGCCGCGCGATCGACGCGGTGCTCGCGCAGGACGTGGAGTCGGTGGCGATCTCGCTGCTGTGGGGGTTTGCCAACCCGGCACACGAGGAGTTGCTCGCCGGCATCCTCGCGAGCGAGCACCCCGACCTGTACGTGAGCGTCGCCTCGCGCCTGCATCCGGTGATGCGCGAGTACGAACGCACGATCACCACCGTGCTGAACTCGTTCACGGGCCTGGAGGTCGTCGGCTACACCCGGCGCATCGAGAACGCGCTGTCCGAGCGCGGCCTGCGCTGCTCGATCTCGTTCATGCAGGGCTTCGGCGGCACGCTCTCGGCCCAGGAGGCGCGCGAGCGGCCCATCGCGCTGGTCGACTCCGGGCCGGCGGGCGGAGTGATCGGGGCGGGCCGCTTGGGCGCCTCGCTCGGCGTGGCCAACGTGATCGCCGCCGACATGGGCGGCACCTCCTTCGACGTGGCGGTGCTGCCCGAGGGGCGCGTGACCGTCACCCAGCGGGTGATGCTCGGCGAGCGCTTCCTCACCGGCCTGTCGAAGATCGACGTGCATCCGGTCGGCGCCGGCGGGGGCTCGATCGGCTGGATCGACGCGCGCGGCATGCCGCGGGTCGGTCCGCACAGCGCCGGGGCGCACCCCGGCCCGGCCTGCTACGGCCAGGGCGGGACCGAGCCGACGGTCACCGACGCCGCGGTCGCGCTGGGCATCATCGACCCCGAGCGCTTCCTCGGCGGCCGGCGGCGGCTCGATGTCGACGCGGCCTCGCACGCGCTGATGGGCGTGTTCGGCCAGGCGCTCGACGTCGACCTCGAGCACGCCGCCGCAGGGGTCTACCGGCTCGTCGCCCACGCGATGAGCAACGCGATCCGCGCCACGACGGTCGAGCGCGGCCGCGATCCGCGCCGCTTCGCGCTGGTCGCCTACGGCGGCGCGCTGGGGATCTTCGCCGCCGACATCGCTCGCGAGATGGGGATCGCCCGGGTCGTGCTGCCCGCGCAGGGCCCGGTGTTCTCGGCCTACGGTCTGCTCGCGACCGACGACGTGCGCGTCGGCTCGCGCTCGCAGACGTGGGTCGGCGGTGACGCGAGCGATGTCGAGGCCACCCTGCGCGAGCTCGAGCGCGAGGGCATCGAGCGGCTGCGTGCGGCCGGCTTCTCCCAGGACAGGATCGAGGTCGACTGGGAGGGCGAGTTCAAGTTCGCCGGGCAGCTGTGGGAGATCGCGATGCCGATCTCCCGCTCGGAGGGGCTGACCGAGGCGGACCTGCAGGCGGTGCAGGAGGCCTTCCCGGGCCGCTACGAGGAGGAGTTCGGGCGTGGGACGGCGTGGAAGGGCACGCCGGTGATCCTGCTGGGAGTGCGCGTGACCGTGCGCGGGCTCACCGAGAAGTTCACCGCCGGCGTGCGCCGCGAGCAGGGCGTCGACGCCGAGAGCGCCCTGCTCGGCACCCGCGAGCTGTTCCGGCCCGAGGAGGACATCCACGTCACCGCTCGGGTCTTCGACGGCGTCCGGCTCGGCGCCGGCTGCGCGATCGAGGGGCCGGCGATCGTCGAGCACGAGCTCACGACGATCCAGGTGCCACCCGGATTCACCCTGACCATGGACGAATACGGCAACGGCGTGCTCGACGACGAGCGGCAGCCCACGTCGGCCGCGTCCATCACCGAGGAGGTGCTCGCATGACCACCGAGGCGATCGATCTCGTCGATCTCGAGATCTTCACTCGCGCACTGGAGAACGTGGCCAACGAGATGGGCACGGTGATGATCCGGGCCTCGGGCAGCCCGGTGATCGCCGAGGCGGTCGACTTCTCCACGTTCATCCTCGACGGCGACGGCGCGCTGCTGGCCTTCGGCGGCTACATCGCCTTCCACGCCGGCCCGGCGCGCCAGGCCGTGCGCCACGTGCTCTCGGTGATCGACGAGTCCGAGATCCGACCCGGCGACGTGTTCATCTGCAATGACCCGCACACGACCGGCAACGCCCACCAGCCCGACGTGGGCGTGATCAAGCCGACCTTCCACGAGGGCCGGCGGGTGGCCTGGGCCTGGGCCGAGGCACACACCTACGACGTCGGCGGGATGGCGCCGGGCGGCTTTGCGCCGATGGCGACCGAGACCTACGGCGAGGGGCTGCGCCTGCCCGGGGTGAAGATCGTCTCCGAGGGCCGGCCGCTGGAGGACGTCTGGCGACTGATCGAGAGCAACGTGCGCGTACCGACGATGGTGCTCAACGACGTGCGCTGCATGATCGCGGCGTGCAACCGCGGCGAGCAGCGCGTGCTCGAGCTGATCGAGCGCTGGGGGTCCTACCGGTTCGCCGACTACGCCGCCGCGTCGATGGACATCGCCGAGCGCGCCGTGCGCGACCGGGTGGCGACCCTTCCCGACGGCAGCTGGACGGCCGAGGACTACGCCGAGCACAACGGCCACGCCAACGAGCTCTTCCGCGTGCGCTGCGCGGCCACCGTCCAGGGCGACCAGCTCACGCTGGACTTCTCGGGCTCCGCGGCCCAGACCGAGGGGTTCATCAACTGCTCGCTGGCGACGACGGTCGGGATGGCCATCACGCCGCTGGTGATGACCCTGGCCCCGGACCTGCCGATCAACGAGGGCACCTTCCGGGCCGTCGAGGTGATCGCCCAGTCCGGGACGATCTGCAACCCGCAGATGCCCGCCCCGACGTCCTCGGGGCACATGGAGACCGGCCTGCGGGTGCTCAAGGTCGTGCAGCGGCTACTCGCCGACCTGCAGCTGCAGAGCAGCGAGGCCTACGTGCGCGGGCACGTGATGGCGCCCTGGCACGACTGCTGGCCCGGCGCGGTGATGTACGCGCCGCTGGAGACCGGCGAACTCGTCCCGTTCCTGGACATGCACGGCGGCACCGCCGGCGGCGGCGCACAGCCGATCGCCGACGGCATGGACTGCGCGGCCTCGCTGTGCCAGCTCCAGAACAGCGTGCCGGACATCGAGATCAACGAGTTCCAGTTCCCGATCCTGTACCTGTGGCGGCGGCTGAGCCTGGGCTCGGGCGGCGCGGGCCGCCACCGCGGCGGGCAGGGCGTCGATCTCGGGTGGACGCCGTGGCGGACGCCCGGCGGGGTCGGGCACTTCTTCCTGTCGTGCTGGCAGGTCCCCTCGCCGGGCACCGACGGCGGCTACCCCGGGTCGACCAGCCGCTTCGCCGTGCGCCAGGGCGGCGGCGCCGACCGGCTGCTGCAGGCGGGCTCGGTGCCCGACCGCGCCGCGGCGCTCGACGGCGAGCTGGTCGAGCTGCAGGCCAAGCACTTCGGCTTCCCGCTCGCGCCCGGCGACGTGGTGACGATGCGCTCGGGCGGCGGCGGCGGGCTCGGCGATCCCCTCGAGCGTGACCCGGACGCCGTCGCGCGCGACGCGCGCGACGGGGCGATCGACCGCGACGCGGCGCGCGGCGCCTACGGGGTCGTGCTCGACGAGGGCGGCGAGGTCGACCGGGGGGCGACCGACGCGCTGCGCGAGCGGGTGCGCGAGGAGCGGCGCGCCTGGCCGGGCGGCGCGCGCGTGAGCGGCGCCGGCGAGCGGATCGCGAGCCTGGGCGGTTGGTGTCAGCCGCGCGAGGGCGTGGACCTGGTCGAGCACGCCGATCCCGAGACCGGACGGCTGCTCAAGGTCGAGCCGCGCGTCAGCGACGGCGGGAGCTGAGCCGATGCCCGGACCCACGGTCGGTGATCTCATCCGTAAGCGGCGGCTGGCCCGCGGCGACGCGCACAAGACGGCGATCGCCTTCGGCGAGGAGCGACTCACCTACGGCGAGCTCGACGAGCGGACCGACCACATCGCGCATGGGCTCGTCGCGGCCGGCTTCACCAAGGGCGAGCGGGCGGCGATCCTCGCCCACAACTGCATCGAGTACCTCGAGGCGTTCTTCGCCGTCGCCAAGGCGGGCGGCGTCAACGTCCCGATCAACTACCTGCTGCGGGCGAACGAGGTCGCCTACCACCTCGACGACTCGGGAGCGACGTGGACGTTCGTGCAGGACCGCTTCCTGGAGCTGATGCACCCGATCGCCGCCGAACGGGCCGGGCACCGGCTGGTCGTGTTCGGCGCCGCCGGCGATGGAGAGATCGCCTTCGCCGACCTTCGCGACGGCGCCGAGGGCGAGTTGCCCCAGGTCGTGCCCGACGACATCGCGCTGCTCCAGTACACCTCCGGGACGACCGGACGGCCCAAGGGCGCCACGCACACCCAGCGCGGGATCGTGCTCAACGCCGCGATGCAGGCGCTCGACATCCCGCTGCGCGAGGACGACGTCTACCTGGCCATCCCGGCGCTGTGCTGGGCCGCGGGGCTGCACTCGATCTTCTCCCCGGAGCTGTTCCGCGGGGCGAGCATCGTGCTGCACCCGAGCTCGGGCTTCGATCCCGACAACGTGTGCGCGCTGGTAGCGCGCGAGCGCGTGACGACGATCGTCATGGTGCCGGTCGTGCTGCGGGCGGTGCTCGACTCCGGCGCCTTCGAGCGCCATGACGTCTCCTCGCTGCGGCTGATCATCGTCGGCGCCGAGCCCGTGCCGGTCGAGCTGTTGGACCGCCTGGACCAGGCGCTGCCGGGCGTGCAGGTCGTCCAGGGCTACGGGCAGTCGGAGTTCCCGACGATCATGGCCACCCTGGACCCCCGCTACGCGCGCGAGAAGGCGGGGTCGACGGGCAAGGCGCTCTCGCTCAGCGAGCTGCGCGTGGTCGACGACGAAGGCCTGGACGTGCCCGCCGGCGAGCACGGCGAGATCCTCTGCCGCGCCGCGTGCACCATGCTCGGCTACTGGAACAAGCCCGAGGAGACCGCGACGGCCTTCCTCGGCGACTGGCTGCGCACCGGCGACCGGGGCTGGCTCGACGAGGACGGGTTCCTGTACATCGCCGGGCGCTCGAAGGACATGATCATCTCCGGCGGCCTGAACGTCTATCCGGCCGAGATCGAGCGCGTGCTCGCCGAGCATCCGGCGGTCGCCGAGTGCGCGGTGGTGGGCACCGAGGACGCCCGGCTGGGCGAGGTCGGCCGCGCGTTCGTGGTCACGCGCGAGCAGGCGACGGTCAGCGAGGCCGAGCTGGAGGCCTACTGCCGCGAGCAGCTTGCCGGCTACAAGGTCCCGCGCCATTGGGTCCTGCGGACCGAGCCGCTTCCGCGGACCGCTTCGGGCAAGGCGCAGAAGTTCAATCTCACCACATGACCGACGCGCCCTCGGCCGCCCCGGTGCCCGTCCCGGTCGCCAAGACACCCAAGGGCGCGAGCACGCGCCGGCGCATCGTCGACGCCGCGATCGAGCTGTTCGCCGCCCAGGGCTACCACGCGACCACGATCAATGAGATCGGCCTGCGCGCGGGGGTGCAGCGCGGCGCGCTCTACCACCACATCAAGGCCAAGGAGGATCTGCTGCACGAGGTCCTCACCCAACACGTCGAGGCGGTGCTCGAGGCCGCCCAGGCGATCGTCGACGCCGACCTCGCGCCCGCGGAGAAGCTCGACCGGCTGCTGCGCACCCACGCCCGCACGCTGCTCGAGCGCGGCGGCGAGCTGGCGATCTACGACCGCGACGCGCGGGCGCTCACCGGCGCACGCCGGACCGACCTGCGCGCCCGCCAGGCCGAGGTCGAGCGGCTGTGGGTGCGGATCTTCCAGGAGGGCGTCCAGGCGCACACGCTGCGTGCGCTGGACCCGGTGGCGATCAAGGCCTTGATCGGCATGGTCAACGCCCTGCACCACTGGTTCCGCCCCGACGGCCGGCTCGGCGCCGAGGAGATCGCCCAGATCATCTCCGACGTCGTGCTGCGCGGGGTGCTGGTCGTCCCGGCGGAAGCGCGGCTCAGCCGAGTTGGTCGGCGTACGCCTTGAGCGCGCGCAGCGTGCGCGCGCTCTCGCTCCGGAAAGCCCGCACCACCACCGGGCGCAGGAGGCGCAGGGCCGGCGGGAGGGTCACTCGCACCGTCCGCCTGACCCGCGTGGAGCCCCCCTCGGGCACGAGCGCGTAGCGCATCAGCACGTCGGCGGTCCCCAGCCCGAACCTGAACATCATCGGCTGGTGGAAGGTCACGGCGGCGGGGTGCTCGAGCTCGGTCACCGTCCCGTTGCGCACGCCGAGCGGGCCCGGCTCGCGATAGGTCGTCCCCAGGGTCGCCGGGTTGGCGGAGATCTCAGCGGTGCCGCGATAGGACGAGGACCGCGAGAGCCAGCGGTCCTGGCCGCGCAGGTCGACGATGACCTCGAAGATCCGCTCGGCCGAGCACGCAATGACCTGCTCGGCCGCGATCTCGATCGCCGACCCGCCCCCGCTCACGCGATCACCTGGCCCATGCGCTCGCGCCTGGTCCTCAGGGAGCGGCGGTTCTCGGCGGTCACGCGCCGGGCGATCGGGACCCGCTCGCGCCGCTCGGGGCCACGGGCCATGCTCGCCTTGTCCTCGCTGACCACCTCGCACAGGACGCCGGCGGGCTCGCGTCCGGCCAGGCGAGCGAGATCGGCGGCGGCCTCGGTGTGGCCGGCGCGGCGGAGGACGCCGCCGGTCCGGGCGCGCAGCGGGAACACGTGCCCGGGGCACACGATGGCCGAGGCGCCGAGCCGCGGGTCGGCCAGCCCGCGGATGGTCGCGGCGCGGTCGGCGGCCGAGATGCCGGTTCTCACACCGCCGGCAAGGTCGACGGTGACCGTGAACGCGCTGCCCTGGGACTCCTGGTTCTCGACGACCATCAGCGGCAGCGCGAGCACGTCGGCGCGCTCGTCGCAGAGCGAGGCGCAGATCACCCCGGAGGTGTGCCGCAGGAAGAAGGCCGTCGTCTCCGTCGAGGCAGCGTCGGCGGCCATGATCAGGTCGCCTTCGTTCTCGCGCGACTCGTCGTCGACGACGAGCGCGATGCCGCCGCGGCGGATCTCCTCGATCGCGGCCTCGACCGAGTCGGGGATCCGGCGCGCCGGGGCCTCGGCCTCGGGCAGGTGGTCGATCATCGGGGCGGGCACAAGGCCGGGTGTGAGAGGTTCGGTCTGCATCGCTCTTCTCTTCCTCCTGGTCGTGTTCGAGGATGAGTATTCGCGCCGGCGTTGGTGGTTCGCCACCGTCAGATCACCTGACTTCCGTGATGGCGCTCTTAGCAGGACGTTTGTGCCTGCTGCCGCCGATCGACCGGGCCCAACGCCCGATCTTGACCCCCTCAGCGGGGAGCGGGCCCGCGAGTCATCCGGATGTACAGGGCGAGCACGGCGACGCCGGCGCCGAGGATCGCCAGGCGAACCGCGCGGGCGGTGACCACGAAGGACGTCGTGGACAGGGTGAACGCGAGTGCGACGGTGCTGGCCGCGTCGGCGGTGCACGCCACGCCGAGGATCGCCGTGACGACCGTCAGCCGGTGGACCCGGTCGGGGTCGGCGAGCGCCGCCTCGATGCGGGGGCGCAGCTCGGGGTGGCCGCGGGCGGTGAGGCGCAGCATGCCCACCAGCACGGGCTTGCCGATCGCGACGGAGATCAGGCAGGCCAGGCCGATGATCCCGGTGGGGACGGCGCGGGAGAGCTCGAGCGGCAGCGAGCCGCCGCCGGAGAGCGCGGTGAGGGCCAGGGCGACGGCGAAGACGACGATCATCACCAACGCGATCGGCTCGAGCCGGCGGCGGGCGATCATCACCGCGCCGAGGTAGACGACGGCGATCGCGTCGGTGACCGCCAGCGCCACCGTGGCGTTGTGGATCGCCTTGCGCAGGAAGAGGTAGGCGACGGCCGGAACGATCGCGCCGGCGAGCGCGCGCCGGCGCTGGGTGCTGAGGTCGGGGGTCATTGATCCTCCGCGGGTCGCACGAGCATGCCGGTGACCTGCCCGTCGGCGTTCAGGGTCACGCGGCCGAAGCCGTCGCCGCGCTCGAAGGACATCGGCACCTCGACGACCGTGATGCCGCGCAGCACGGAGATCTCCGGCGCGCCGAAGGCCTGGAAGGCGCCGACCCTGTCGTCGACCTTTGCGCGCACGCTCTGCAGCAGCTCGACCGAGATCGCCTCGAGCATCCGCGTGGTGAAGCGGGCGCGGGCCTCGTCCCACTGGCGGTCCAGGAACTGACGCAGCAGGGTGAGGGCCATCGCGCCCGCGCCGTCGAGCGGTGTCGGGACACCCTCGGCGGCGGTGCTTCCCTGAGCGCCGCCGAATCGCTGGAAGGCGGCCTGGCGCGTGACATGGAGCACCTCGCCGACCTCGGCCCACGTGCTGCCCGCCGCGCGGGCCTGCGCGACGAGCGCGCGCAGCGTGTCGTCGACGATCAACGACAGGGCCCGCGTCGCCGCGATCGCGCGCATGACCTGGTGCGAGGAGTGGTCCCCCTCGCCGCGCAGCACGTCGGCGACGAGCTGCGCGTTGGTCGTGAGCAGCATCGCCATGACGGCGTGCTCGGGATGCGGCTCGGGCGGCGTCGGGGCGGCGTCGGGCACTGTTGTCAAGGTAGCCTTGACAACGATCTCTGTCAAGGTCGCCTTTACACGAGAGCGCGCGCTCACCGCCCGGCGCCGGGCAGGGGGCTACTTCTTGACGAGCTTGTAGCCCTGGGGAAGCCCCTTGGGGGGCGTGCTTGTCACCTTCACCACTTTCCAGTGCTTGTTGGCCGCCAAGATGCCGTTCTCGTCGCTCCTGGTCAGGGGGCCGATGTCGTGGTCCATGAAGTCGACGTCGGCCTTCTTGCCCAGCGGGTCGTAGGTATGACCGAAGGCCTCCATCCAGGTGTGGCCGGTGAAGACGGCGCGGTTGACCTCGTCATAGCCGTTGGGCCCGCCCTGGCGAACGCGCGGGCGGCGTAGCAGCCGCGATTCCTCGATCGACTCGATGTTGCCCTTCACCGCGGGGTCGATGTAGCCCCAGGCGTAGGGGATCGTGACAAAGACCCCGAGATGGGACTTCTTCGTGGCCGGGTTGGCGACCCCGCGACATTTCGCGACCAGGCTGACCATCTCGACCAGCAGCCCGGCGAACGCTCCGCACACGGCGATATCGCTGTGGCCGAGGAGCATGTCGTGCGGTGGCGGGCTCAGTTGGGGGTGATACTCCCAGGCGGTGTCGTTGTAGGCCGCATACAGGTTGTCGACGTCGGCCTTGGTGATCGCCGTCCCGTTCTTCGACGCACGGGTGAGGTGACGCAGCAGGTCGCCGATGTCCCCCACGGCGTGGGCCACCACGTCGCGCTCGGCCTTGAACTCGAACCGGCCCAGCTCGTTGCGGGAATAGACCGACTCCCATTCCACCCATAGGTTGGCCGCCGCGACGAAGACCGCAGCGAGGGGTCCCAGTCGCGTGTCCAAGTCGTCCTCGTCGAACTCGCCGTCGAGGGCTCGCCGGAGGTCGTCGGACCCGGACACGGTCCGCCCGAGTGTCAGCAAGGCCTGGTGCTCAGCGCTGTGCGGCGCGGGGATCGGCTGGGTTCTCCCGGAGTCATTCGGGCCGATCTCGAGCAGCCCATAGGTGAAGGCCAAATCGGTCAGATCCCCCGGTGATGCGGCCAGGTCCTGCAGCGCGGCCCGGTGTCCTTGAAGGTCGGTGAGCATCTGCTTGACGTTCTCGAGCGCTCGCTCACTGATGGTGGGCCGGCCGTCCTCGCCCGCCCGTTTGCGCCGCTGCACGGCGATCCCCACGCGCGCGTGCTGGGCGGCCACTCTGGCGGCCGCGGCGTTGCCCGCGGCTCGCTGAAGGGCCACCATCCCGTCCTGGCCAGAGATCGGCGGGCCCTGCACCTCCCCGCCGCACCGGCTCGAATCCGTCGTCCGGGCGCGCGGCTGCACGCTCTGTTCTCTGGGCATCTCCCGAGCAACCATCCAGGCCTGGGGAGCGCCGATCAACCGGAAACGGGCAGGGTTTTGGGCCGAGGCGTCGCGCCCCCGGCGAGCGCCTTCAGCTGACCGAGCGAGTCGCTGATGAGCTGCGGAAAGTCCACGTCGTCCTCGTCGGCGATCCAGCGCTCGAACGCGGCCCGAAAGACGGCGATCGCCACCTCGCCGGCCAGGCTCGCTGCCGGCTCCTGGATGCCGCGCGCGCGCAGCGCATCGGCCAGGGCCCCCGCGAGCGATGCGAGCTTGGCCAGCTCGCGCTCCTGAAGCTCGCCGCTCGAGGCGATGATCGCCTGGCGCTGGCGCGAGAAGTCGCGGCGCTCCTGGAGCATCTCCGCCGCCGCACCGAGGCCCGCGGCGAGCGCATCGATCGGGGCCACCTCATCGGCAGCGGCGACGACGGGGGCCAGCAGGCGCTCGCGGAAGGTGCCCGCGGCCCCGAAGAGGACCTCGCGCTTGTCGGCGAAATGGCGGAAGAAGGTGCGCTCGGTCAGGCCGGCGCGCTCGGCGATCTCGGCCACGGTCGTGTTCTCGTAGCCGCGCAGCGAGTACAGCGCCATCGCCGCCTCTTCGAGCCGGCCGCGCGCGTCGGGTTCCCAGCGACCCATGGTCCTCATTCTAGTGATGGCAGCGACTGTCATCGGCGTGCTAGGCTTGATGGCAGCGACTGTCATCGGCGTGCTAGGCTTGATGGCAGTGACTGACATCTCTCGATTTCAAGGAGCACCCATGCGTGTATTCGTCACCGGCGCCACCGGATTCATCGGGTCCGCCGTCGTCTCCGAGCTCATCGCCGCCGGCCACGAGGTCGTCGGTCTCGCGCGCTCGGATGAGGGCGCGGCGGCGCTTGGGGCCGCCGGAGCCGAGGTCCAGCGCGGCACCCTGGACGACCTCGACCTGCTGCGGGGCGCCGCCGAGGCGGCCGACGGCGTGATCCACACCGCCTACGTCCACGACTTCTCGCAGATGGCGCAGGCGGCGCAGACCGATCTGCGTGTCATCGAGACGCTCGGCGCGGCGCTGGAGGGCTCTGATCGCCCCCTGGTCACGACCTTCGGGACGGCCATGATCACGCCGGGCGAGGTCGTGACCGAGGAGGGTCGGGCCGATCCCGCAAGCGCGGCGCACCCCCGGCTGCCCAACGAGCCCGTGGCGCTCGCGCTCGCCTCGCGCGGCGTGCGCTCCACGATCATCCGGCTGGCCCCCTCGGTGCACGGCGAGGGCGACCACGGGTTCGTCCCGGTGCTGATCGACGTCGCCCGCTCCCGCGGGGCGGCGGCCTACGTCGGCGACGGCGCCAACCGCTGGCCGGGGGTCCACCGGCTCGACGCCGCGCGCCTGTTCCGGCTGGCGCTCGAGCGGGGGACGGCGGGCTCGGTCTTCCACGGCATCGCCGAGGAGGGCGTGCCGACCCGGCGGATCGCCGAGGTCATGGGTCGCCATCTGGACGTCCCCGTGATCTCGGTCGCGCCCGAGGCCGCCGCCGAGCACTTCGGCTGGATCGGCGCGTTCTTCGCCCTGGACATCCCCGCCTCGAGCGCGCTGACCCAGCAGCGGCTGGGCTGGGAGCCGGCCCGCCCCGGGCTGATCGCCGACCTCGACGAAGGTCACTACTTCCTCTCGTCGGTCGTCGCCTTCCGCGGGTAACCCGTTCGACGGTCGACGACCGCTCGCACGGCCTGTGAGTCCGCTGCGAGTGCCCTGCGAGCGGCGCCGCCGATCCTCCTCGCGTGTTCAACGAACGAGGAGCAACCATGGAATACGCGATCGAGGCCGAGGGCCTGGTCAGGCGCTTCGGTCCCACGGTGGCGCTGGCGGGGATCGACTTCACCGCCCACCAGGGCTCCGTGCTCGGAGTGCTCGGGCCCAACGGCGCCGGCAAGACGACGGCCATTCGGATCCTGGCGACCCTGCTGGCGCCCGACGCCGGGAGCGCTCGGATCGGCGGCTTCGACGTGGTCCGCCAGGCGGCCGGGGTGCGCCGAATCGTTGGCCTGACCGGCCAGTACGCGTCGGTCGACGAAGCGCTGACCGGCCGCGAGAACCTGATCATGATCGGCCAACTGCTCGACCTCAGCGGCCGCGCGGCGCGGGCGCGCGCCGCCGAGCTGCTCGACTGGTTCGAGCTGACCGAGGCGGGCGACCGCCCGGTCCGCACCTACTCGGGCGGTATGCGCCGCCGGCTGGACCTGGCCGCGAGCCTGGTCGGACGACCGGCGGTCGTCTTCCTCGACGAGCCGACGACCGGCCTTGACCCCTCCAAGCGCGAGGGCATGTGGGGGGTCGTGCGGGCTCTGGTCGCCGACGGCGCCACCGTGCTGCTGACCACCCAGTACCTCGACGAAGCCGACTCGCTGGCCGACGACATCGTCGTGATCGACCACGGACGGGTGATCGCGCATGACACCCCCGACGGGCTCAAGCGGGTGGTCGGCACCCAGACGCTCACGGTTCGCCCGACTGACCCCGCCCAAATCCCCGGGGCCGCCGAGATCCTGCATGCGGTCGCCGGCTCGGCCCCCACGCGCAACGGACGCGGACTGCTGATCGTCCCGGTCAGCGGCGAGGCCGCGCTACAGGAGACCGTTCGCCGGCTGGCCGGCGCCGGGATCGCCGTGACCGAGCTCTCGCTGAGCCTGCCCAGCCTGGACGAGGTGTTCTTCACCCTCACCGGGCACGGCACCGACCAGACCGACCTGAAGGAGGCCGCATGAACGTGCACGCGTCCACCACCGTGGCCGGCGCGCTGCCGCTGGCGGCGAGCGGGACTCGGCCCCGTCGCGGGCGGCTGATGCGACACAGCCTGGTGCTTGCCAAGCGCAGCCTGATCAGCATGCTGCGCACCCCCGAGGCACTGATCGACGTGACCCTGCAGCCGATCATCTTCCTGCTGATGTTCACCTACATCTTCGGGGGCGCCGTCGCCCACGGCTCGCGCCACGACTACCTCCAGTTCCTGCTGCCGGGGATCCTCGCGCAGGCGATCGCCACCGGCGGGGTCGCGATCGGCGTGAACCTCAACAACGACGTCACCAAGGGGATCTTCGATCGCTTCCGCAGCCTGCCGATCGCCCGCTCGGCGCCGCTGATCGGCGCGGTGCTGGCCGACGTCGTGCGCTACGCGATCGTGTGCACGGTCACGCTCGCGTTCGGCTACGTGCTCGGATTCCGCGCCCGCACGAGCGTGCTCGACGTGCTCGCCGCCTGCCTGCTGGCGATCAGCTTCGCGCTATGCCTGTGCTGGGCGTCGGTGTTCGTGGGGATGCTCGTACGCACGTCGGGCTCGGTGCAGGGGATCATGGCGCTGGTCGTGCTGCCCCTCAGCTTCGGCTCGAACACGTTCGTCCCGACCCACACGATGCCGGGCTGGCTGCAGGCGTTCGTGAAGGTCAACCCGCTCACACACCTGGTCGGCGCGATGCGCGGCCTGCTCCTCGGCGGCGCGGTCGCCAGCGACGTCCTGTGGACGCTGATGTGGATGGCGACCCTGCTGGTGGTGTTCGTGCCGCTCGCGCTGCGCGCCTACCGCCGCCGGGTCTGACCACTTGGCGCCAGCCGCTCGGGGTCCAGGCGGGCGAGCGCGGCGTCCCGTTCCAGGCCGCGCCCGCCCGCGAACGCCACCCGGAACCCCTCGGGCCCAAGTCGCTCGCTGAGCGCCGAGGTCAGTCGGGCGATCTCCGGGGAGGTCAGGTCCTCGGCGCCGCGCAGCGCGGCGGCCGCGCCGAGGATCTCCGCGCTCTGCGCCCCCGACCCGAGGCGCTCGGCGAGCGCCGCGAGCGAGACCCCGACGATGGCCACGATCGGCATGTCCTGGGTCGCGGTCGCCACCGCGTAGGCCTCGCCCAGGGCCCCCCGCGCGGCGTCCAGCTCCCCGAGCTGGAGCTCGGCCAGCGCGGCGGTGCTGAGCGCCACCGCGCGGACGTGGCCCCGCTCGGGCCGGCGCGCGAGCCCGGAGTCGAGCTCGGCGAGCGCCTCACTCAGGAGCTCGCGCGCGCGAGCCGGCTCTCCGCTGCGCTCGGTGAGCGCCGCGAGCGAGGTCTTGACCATCGCCTGCTCCTCGGGGGACCGCTCGTGCTCGCGCAGATTCCGGCAGAGCACCTCGCGTGCGCCCTGCAGATCGCCGCGGCGGGCGAGGATGTCCGCCATTCGCATCTCCAGCCGCCCGCCGTCCGGCGCACCGAGCTCGGACAGCAGGGACTGCGTCTGCTCGAGCGCGCGCTCGGCCCCGTCGAGGTCGCCCTCGAGGATCCGCAGGCCCGAGAGCTCGGACAGGGTCATCGCCAGCCCCCAGCGGTCGCCGACCGCCGTGAAGGCGGCGAGCGCCTCGTCCAGGCCGGTGCGCATCGCCTCGACCTCGCCTTCGTTCTCGGCGACCTGGATGCGGACGAAGGGGACCGTGGCCCGCACCCACGGGTCCGGGTGCCGGGCCGAGTGCTCGAGGAGCTCGAGCACCTGCCCGCGACCGACGCCCATCGCGAGCAGCGGCCGCAGGGCGGCCAGCAGCGGGTGATGGGGAAGGGCCGCATCCTGGAGCTGCGCGAGCGTGTCGGTGAGTGCCTGCCACGGATCGGCGTTCGGCCCCTCCTCGCCGGGGATCGCGCGGGCGAGGGCCTGGACGCTGCCGAGCAGAAGCCGGTCGAGCGGATCGGCCTCGCCGGGGACGGCGAGGGCGAGCTCGATCCAGATCAGCACCTCCTGACGGCTGCCGGCCAGCACCCAGAACCACAGCAGCGAGGCCACCGCCCGTGCCAGGAGGGCCGCCTCGCCGCGGTCGGCGAGCTGCCGCAGCGCGACGATCACGTTGTCGTGCTCGGCCCGCAGTCGCGCCAGCCAGGTCAGCTGCTCGGCCGCGCGCAGGTGCCGCTCGGCCTCGATCGCGAGCGCCGCGAAGTGGCGCGCGTGCCGCTCGCGGATCGACGCCAGCTCGCTCGCCTCCGCGGCGCGCTCGAGGCCGTACTCGCGGATCGTCTCGAGCATCCGGTAGCGCGGTGTCTCACCACCGACGAGCTCGAGCAGCGACTTCTCGACCAGCGCGCACAGCAGCTCGAAGACGTCGGCGGCGGCGAGCGGCCCGCCGGCGCAGACCTCCTCCGCCGCCTCCAGCGTGGCGCCGCCGGCGAACACCGACAGCCGCCACAGCAGCGCCCGCTCGGGCTCATCGAGCAGGTCCCAGCTCCAATCGACGACCGCGCGCAGCGTGCGCTGGCGCGCGAGCGCGGTGCGGCTGCCGCCGGTGAGGACGCGGAAGCGGTCGTCCAGGCGAGCGGCGAGTTGGGGCAGCGTCATCGCGCGCAGGCGAGCCGCGGCGAGCTCGATCGCGAGCGGCAGCCCGTCCACCCGTCGCACGACCTCGATCACCGTCTCGACGGTGTCCTCCTCGACGGCGAACCCGCCGGTCACTGCGGCGGCGCGGTCGGCAAACAGCCGGACCGCGGGCACGGCGAGCGCCTCGGCGACGGAGATGCCCTCGGCGGGGAGGGCCAGCGGCGCCACCGCCATCAGCATCTCGCCGGTGATCCCCAGGGGCTCGCGGCTCGTGCAGAGGATCCGCAGCTCCGGGCAGCCGGCGAGCAGCCGCTCGACCAGCGCGGCGATCGGCTCGAGCAGGTGCTCGCAGTTGTCGAGCACCAGCAGCGTCCGCCGGCCGCCGAGGGCCTCGAGCAGCCGGGAGAGCGCGTCGGTGTCGTCGATCCGCTTGCTCGTGCCGAAGAGCTCGACCTCGTGCAGGCCGAGCGAGCCCAGGACGGCGGGGGCGACCTCGTCGGCGTCGGCGATCGACGCGAGCTCGACCAGCCACACGCGGTGGTCCAGAGACGCGCTCGCGCGCTGGGCCACCTCGCTGGCCAGTCGCGTCTTGCCGGCGCCGCCGGCGCCGATCAGGCTCAGCAGCCGCTGCTCGGCCAGCAGCTCGCCGACGCGCTCCAGCTCGTCCTCACGACCGACGAAGCTGGTCAGCCGGGCACGAAGGTTGGTCCCGGCGCCCGGAGGCGGCGCCGGCCCCTCGCCGCGCAGCACCGAGAGATGGACCTGCGCAAGCGCGGGCGACGGGGAGACCCCGAGCTCGTCGGCGAGTCGCACGCGCACCTGCTCGTAGACGGCGAGCGCGTCGGCCTGCCGGCCGGCCGCGTACAGCGCCTGCATCAGTTGCCCGGCCAGGCGCTCGTGCAGCGGATGCTCGCCGGCGAGCGCCTCCAGCTCGCCGACCAGCTCGGCCGCGTGGCCGAGCGCGAGCTGCGCTTCGGCGCGGTCGGCCGACGCGCCCACGCGCCGCTCCTGGAGCGCCGCCGCGGCCGCCGCGAGCGATCCGCCCGCGACCACGTCCGCGAGCGCCGGCCCGCGCCACAGCGCGAGCGCCTCGCTCAGGAGCTCGCGGGCACGCTGGGCCTCACCGTCGCGTAGCGCCGCCGCCCCGGCGTCCGCCAATCGCGCGAACCGCGAGGCGTCGACCTGCTCGGCGTCGAGCGCGAGCCGGTAGCCGCCGGCGTGCTGCTGGATCAGCTCGCCGGCGCCGAGCGCGCGTCGCAGCCGCGAGATCAGCGATTGCAGCGCGTGCTGCTCGTCGCCGGGAAGGTCGCCGTCCCAGATCGCGTCGGCCAGGCTGGTCGCCGACACCAGGCAGCCGACGTCGACCGCGAGCCGGGCGAGCAGCGACTTCAGCCGCCCGCCGGCGACCTCCACCTGCTCGCCGCCGCGCTCGACGGTCAGCGCGCCCAGAATCCCGATCTGCACGGGCTCACTGTGCCACTGGCGGGCGTGCCGAGCGTCCCTCCTCACGCCGGCTCGCCTGGCCGACGGGCGAGCACCTCAGCCTCGAACGCGGCGCGGTCGAGGGCGAACTTGGCGCGATCGGCCGGGTCGTAGCGGACCGGGACCGTAGCTCCCACCGCGAGCATCTCCCCGACGACGCGGAACAGCCCCCGGTCGTTGCCGAGGTCCTTGGTCAGCCACTCGCGGTAGGCCGTCTTGAACGCCCGCTCGGCGGTCACGCCATCCTCGAAGCGGACCCGGAACGTGCCCCAGTGCGCGGTCGGCTCGCCGGAACCATCGCGGCGCGTCGTCGACCGCACCACGACCGCAACGGCGCGCGCGGCCTCGCCCGCGGGCGCCTTCTTGTCACGCCCGAACATC
>DATAWZ010000059.1:0-5295 GCA_036266975.1 Solirubrobacteraceae bacterium | reverse complement strand
CCGGTCAGGCACCGGCCCGCGGCGGCGTGGTCGAGAACGCGGCGAGCAGCTCGGGGACGACGAGCTCGACCTGGACCGCCTCCACGCGGCCGTGGTGATCGCGAAACAGGCAGCGCCCGCGGTCGAAGCCGAGCAGCCGTTGCCGCAGCGCGCGGTCATCGGGGTCGAGCCCGAGCAGCGTAAGCGCACGCGCCGCCTCGCGCTCGGAGCGCATCCCGAACACGAACGTCGCCCCGATCAGGCTCTCCAGCGACTCCTGGTCGCCGAGCGCGGTGTCCCCCACCAGCTGGGTGCTGATGATCGGCACCGCGAGCTCTGAACGGCCCATGCGCTGCAGCGAGGCGAGCAGCTGGCGACCGACCGGATCGCCGAGCAGCCGCCAGCCCTCGTCGAAGGAGAACAGTTTCAGGCGCTCGCGTTCGCGGCCCATGACCCGCATCGCGAACATGGCGATCAACCGCACGAGCTGCTCGCCGACCCGCTCGGCGGCTGAGTACTCGTGGCGGGGACGGCCCGCGTCGGGCGCCGGCAGGTCGCGGATCGGGATGTAGCTGACCTGCCGCTCGCCGAGCGAGGGCAGCCGCACGTCCGGATCGGCGAAGCCGAGCTGGGTCAGGCCCGAGCGCGCGTATACGGCGAGCGTCCGCGCGACCTGGACGTCGACCTCGTCGCCGGCGGCGAGCGCGCGCACGACCTCGTAGCAGCTCGGGTCCGCGGCGCGGGTGGCGACCGCGTCGACAGCGCGCACCACCGCGGCGTGCCAGGCGGCGTCGCTGCGGGGCGGCAGCAGCTCGACTAGGAAGGAGACGGTCGCTTCCTGGCGCAGGTGCGCGGGCGCGACCCGTAGCGGGTCGAGCACGCCGCGCAGCCGCGGGTCGGGCTCGAGCGTGATGCACTCCGCGTGCGGCGCGACCTCGTCGAGCAGATGGAAGCGATGGTCCCCCTTGGGGTCGCAGTCGACGATGCGCGCGCCGAGCAGGAACCCCTCCCATTTGAGCTTCTGGTCGAGGGTGGTCTTGCCCGAGCCGAGCGCGCCGACGCTGAGGATCGCCGTGTTGCGGTCGGCGTCGGAGCCCTCGCGCAGGTTCATCCGCACCGGCTGGCGCGAGCCCGACAGGGTGTGCCCGAGGTGAAAGCCGCGCCGCGACCCGGCGACGTGGGCCGCCGTGGGCATCATCGCCGCGACCTGCTCGGCGGTGAGGATCGCCTCGTAGCCGCGCACGAGGGCCCGGCGCCCGGGCAGGTGCGCGGCGAACAGGGCGAGCTGCTCGCCGAGCGGGCGGTGCAGACGTACCTCGCCGAACGCGCGCCGGCAGAGCTCGACGCGACGCTCGAGCTCCTGCGGCTCGTCGGCGGCGACGGCCACGCTCAGGGTCGCCCGCAGCAGCGGCGGGCGACTCGGCGACTGAAGGTAGGCGAGCAGGTCGCGCGCGAGCTGCGTGCGGTCGTAGCCCTGGTCGGTCATCCCCTGCTCGCCCTCGGACTCGGCGCGGGCGATCTGGTCGGCGTCCTGGATGCGCCGGCGGGTCAGGCGCATGGCCAGCGCGTTGGGCAGGTGGCGAGCGCAGAGCGAGAGGTCGATCGGAAAGATCAGGCTCTCCGGCGGCGCGAACATCAGCTCCAGGCGGCTGTCCGGGAACGGCGCCTGCTCCGGCAGCGCGCCGGCCACGAGCAGCGCCTGCCAGCTCGTTCCGCGCTCGGAGTCGACCCGCAGCGCACGTCCGCAGTGCTCGACCACCCCGTCCATCCAGCGCAGGACGTCGCCCTCGAGCGGCGCCAGCACCGCCTTTCCGTTGCGCTCGAACACCACCGCCTGAGGTTCGTGCAGCCCGTCGATCTCGGGCTCGCCGAGCGCCCGGCAGAAGGCGCGGCGCACGAGCCACTGGACCTCGGCCGAGCGGGCCGGGCGGGCGGGCACGAAGTCGGCGAGCCGGGCGTGCGCCTGGTCGGCGAGCACGCGCAGGCGCTCGAGCTCCTCCTCGGCGAGCACGCGGCGGTCGGCGACGGCCAGCACATCACGCAGCGAGGCCAGCCAGCCGCGGGGGTGGCGCTCGAGCGCGCCCGAGAGAAACGCGCTGACGTCCTGCTCGGGCGGTCTCAGGCTCACCGCGACGAACAGGTGCGGGCGCGCGGTGCCGGCGTCGGCGAGGTGCTCGGCCTGGGCGCGCAGGTAGCGCTCGCGGGCGTGCGCGTGCGGCGTGGCCCCGGCGGTCAGCTCCTCGCGCAGGTAGCTTGCCGGGTCGACCCCGCGCCAGACGCGCAGGATCTGGATGTCGGCCTGGACGGCCTCGACCGCCCCGAGCAGCGAGAGCCACAGCTCGCGCTTGCGATCGGCGGGCAGCGTCGCGTACGAGCTCGTGCCCACGGCGAACAGCGCCCACGGGTCGTCGAGCCCAGAGGCGAAAAGGCAGTGCCCGTAGGCGAACGACAGCGGCGTTCTCATCGCCGACCGCCGACGTCGAGCCGCGCGCCGGCGGCGAGCTCGAGCACCGTGGGCCGTGCGGGCGGCCGGCCACGCCGCTCGAGCACGCTGACCGCCGGGCGCCCCAGCGCGCCCGCGAGCCGCCCGTGGCGCCACTCGACCCGGCGGTGCGCGGTCGCGACGAGCACCGCCCCCGGACCGCGGTAGCGCAGCCGGCGCAGGCGGGGCTCGGACCCGTCCGGGAGCATGACCAGCGCGCCCGGACTCCAACGCGCGCCCGGCGCCGGGCAGCGCCGGTCGCCCTGCTGGTGGCGGGCGCCGCACCACAGCGCCAGCAGCGAGCGGACGGCCAGATGGAACGGTCGGCCGTCGACACGCGCGAGTCCGAGCAGAAATGCGCCGGCGGCGGGCGCGCCGACGAAGCGCACGTACCACGGCACCCAGGTCACGGCCCAGCGCGTGACCGCCGATCCTGACAGCACCGCCGCGAGCGCGAGCAGCGCGAGCAGATAGAACAGGCCACGGAGCGGGACCCCACTCGGGTTCAGCCGCAGTCGGTCGATCCGGTACAGGCGCCGCTCGAGCTCGAACACGGGCCGGTAGGAGCGCACCAGGAACGTCGGCTCGTCGCCCATCGCCGCCGCCGTCTAGCCGTTGCCGACGATCGAGCTGACGGTGTCGTTGATCAGGTTCAGCCCGGCGGGAGTGGCGAGCAGGATCGCCACCACCCCGATGGCCAGGACCCCGGCGGCCTCCTTGAAGTCGCGCCGGAAGGCGAGCACCACCGCGGCGATCGCGAAGGCGAGGCCGATCAGGCTCATCGCCACCTCGCGCCCGGTGCTGCCGGCGCGCGAGGCCGCCTGCTCGAGCGAGCCACCGGCGGCCGACGAGGATGAGGTGTTCGCCGAGCTGCCCGAGAGCACCTGCGCGCCGGCCCGGGCGGGCAGCGCCGCGGGGAGCGCGGGAGCCGCGAACGCCAACACGATCGCCAGCAGCGCGGCCAGCCGTCGTCGCCGGCCGCGGGCCGGTCGGGGGTGGGCGACGGGACGGGGCAGGGCGTGCGCGAGGGGACGCGCCGCGGGGCGGGGCGGGCGGGGCACGGCTGATCTCCTTGGTGCGGTGGACGAGGGCGGGTCGGGCGGGCATGGCGGCGGCACGCCGCGGGGCGGCGGTCGGGCGGTGGCGGTCACGACAGCGACCCGTCCGGATCGACCCCGATGGCGAGCACCACCCAGCGACCGTCGAGCGACTCGACGTCGACCTCGTACTCGAGCGTGTAGCTGGCGCCCGACGGATCGCTCGCCTGGACCTGGGCGAACACCGACTCGCCCGGGTGGCCCCAGCGCAGCGAGCTCACGCCGGTCAGGGTCAGGCGCGGCGCGGGCAGGGCGACCCTCGCGGTCGGCGCGAGGTCGGCGGCGAGGTCGCCCGCGTCGCCGTCCAGGTAGTTGCCGAGCGCGCGCTGCACCACGGTGGCCAGCGGCCCGTCGCGGACCGGCGCGAGTGCCGCGTCGGCGTTCATCGACGAGGGTGCGGTCGCCGGCGCGCCGACGATGCCCGGATAGCGCGCGAGCGCGAGCCGTCCGTTCGACTCACGCGTCACGTCGACGGTGAGGTAGATCAGCCCGAGGCGGTCGGTCTCGACCGCGAGCGTGTCCACGCGTTCGCTCGCCCCCACGTCGCGCTGCTGGACGACCTGCGTCCAGAGCACCTGCTGCGTGCCGGACGCGGACGGCGTGAAACCGGCGCCGGGATCGACCTCGGTGGCCAGGAAGGGCGCGAGCGCGCGCTGCTGGGCGGCGGGATCGTCGGCCGTCCAGTCCAGGTACGCCCGCGCGAAGAGCGTCGCGAAGCCGGCGACAGCGGGGTCCAGGCTGGGGCTCGGCGGCTCCACGTCGCGAATTGGGCGCGGCGGGAACACCGTCACGCGCGCGGCGGCGAGCAGGCCGGCGCAGGCCGCCGCGACGAGGACCCAACGCAGCAGGTGAAGCTCCAGGCGTAGCCGCCAACGCGGACGGGTGCGAACCCGCACCGGCGTCGCGTGCGTCCCCCACTCGCTCATCGCTCGAACCCGAACGCGACGACCGCCGCGGCCGGCGCCGGGCGCGGGGCAGGCGCCGACGGGGGCGGCGGAGCCGACGACGGGGCCGAGGCCACGACGGCGACCGGCTCTGGGGAGGTGGCCACCGCCGCACGGGGCGCCCGCGCGGACATCCGGCGCATCGGGAGGGCGACCGGAGGCACGCGCGGGCGCGGACGGGAGCGCGGGCGGGAGAAGACGATCGAGGCGCGAGCCACCGCGGCGCCGGTCACAGGCCCACCAGGCACGTGGGCGGGACGCGAGACGAGCGGCACGGGCGCCGCGCTGGCCTGGAGCGAGGTGGGCGTCGTGGCCGGGCGGCGGCCCGCGATCAGCCGCACCGCCCCGGCGCTCAGGGCGAACGCAAGCAGCGCCATACCCAGCGGGGCCAGCACGCGGCCCATCGGACCGCGGCGGCGCGAGCGCCCTCGTGAGCCGTGGCGCGCGGGGAACAGCGGCTCGTCGTCGACTCCGAGGCTGCCGAACCCGTCCTGGAACGGCGCCCACCCCTCGTCGGAGAGCCCATCGCCATCGGGCCCAGGAACCTCCTCACCGCGGCCAAGCTCATCCCCGCGCCGGCGTCCCGCACCGGCGTAGAGCTCATCGCCCCGCGAGTGCCTGTCACCCCCGCCGAGCGCATCCCCGTGCGGCCCCGCCTCACCCCGGCCCAGGCCGTCCCCGTGCCGGTCCTCCCCACCGCCGCGCAGCCCGGCCCCGCGCGGGTCCTCCCCACCGCCGCCCAGCCCGTCCCCGCACAGAAGCTCCCCACCCCCGCCCAGCCCGTCCCCGCACA
>DATAWZ010000058.1:0-7107 GCA_036266975.1 Solirubrobacteraceae bacterium | reverse complement strand
CGGCCTCTCACACCGTGTCGAGCTTGTCGCGATCGACGCCAACCCGATCTACCGCTCGCCCAGCGTCCTCCAAGCTTTCGATCGCGACGAGTCATTGGCGCAACTGCCCAACTGGCTGTATCTCACCGGCACCCTCGCGCAGCTGCGCAGCGTATGGAACACGTTCAGCGTGGACGTGTCGGTCCTACCGGCGGGAGCGATGATCTCCCACGCCGACGGGGCCGCGGTCCTCGACGCCACGGGACGGATCCGCTGGGTCATGAACGCCGATCCGGGACCGGCGACCACGAGCACCAAGTCGTCCTTTGCAGTCACACTCGCCGACGCCGCCAGGTCGGTCTTGAAGGATGCGTGACGCCGTCGCAGCCCGGCGGGCGCAGCACGCGACCGCCGGACCGGGCGGACATCACGCCCGGGCAGTCTCTGTGACGCGCGCCGCGGCGGCAGTCGCGCTGCTGGCGCTCGGGCTTACCGGCTGCGGCGGCAGCTCACCGAGCCCGGCGGTGCACGCGCTGGCGCCGCCCCTGGCGAGGACGCTCCAGGTCGGCGCCGGAACGTGGGCCACCATCCCGATGGGGTCGGCGTCGGGCGCGAACCGCTTCTGGGAGCTGTTCTGGCGCCCTGCGCCCGGCGCCGGCTGGACGCTCGTCACGCCGCCGGGTGTCGCGGATAACGGCGGCCTCGACCTCGCTCCCGGCTCGGCGTTTCTGGTGGGTTTCCTGCCGAGCTTCAACCTGCGCTTCTCGCCACTTGCAAGCACCGCCGACGACGGCAGGACATGGACGCCGGGAGTGCTGCCGGCCGGCCTGGCGTCGGCGCCGGACGCACTCGCCGTCGGCGCCGACGGTGCGACGGCGGCGCTGACCGCGGCGCATCGCGGCACGGTGCTGCTGGAGCCACACGGCGGCGGTTGGACAACCCTCGCGACGGCACGCAGCCTCGCGGCCCTCGCAGCCGCGAGGAGGTGCGGGCTCGACGAGCTCGGCGCGGTCGCGTTCGCCGCCTCCGGAGCGCTGCTCGTCGGTGGCTCGTGCGCGCATGCCGGCGAGATCGCCCTCTACGCCCACGACAGCGCCGGGTGGCGCAACGCGGCACCGCCGCTGCCACGCTCGCTCGCGCGCCGCGACGTCTCGGTGCTGTCGCTCTCACAGACCGCAACGACGACGTTTGTGCTGCTCGACCTGACCGGGGCAACCCACGCGCTGGAGGCAGCGTGGAGCACCGACGGCGGGCGTCGGTGGCAGCAGACGGATCCGCTCCCGCTTCCCAATGGGTCGCGTCTCCTCGCCAGTGGATCGGGCCCAGGCGCCACCACGTACGTCCTCGCGCAGGCGAAGGCTCTGTTGCTGGACACCGCGAGCCCGCGCACGGATTCGTGGCTGGCGCTGCCGGCGCCGCCATCGGGAGCGGCGGCCGTCGCGCTCGGCACGAGCGACGACCATGCGCTCGTCGTGCACGGCTCCGTTCTCGCCGACTGGCAGCTCGACGCCGGAGCGCGCGCGTGGCGCGAGATCGGGTCGGCGAAGATCCCGATCCAATACGGGTCGTCGAGCTGAGTGCAGCTCGCCTGAGTCCCGCGTGCGCGTCGTCTAGAGTCCAACCGCTCGCCGGCCGCCGAGGCCGGCGAGCGTGTCCGCTACGGGGAGGATCAGGATGAGTGCGCGACGCGAGATCGCGAACAGGCTGTACCGCTGTGCCAGGGGCTTTGACGACAACGACCTCGACCTGCTGATCGACTGCTTCACCGCAGACGCCGAGCTAGTTTCGTTCGAGGGCACCACGTCGGGCCGGGATGCGATCCGCGATTCGCTGAGCGCGCGTCGCGCCGCCAGCGGCGCGGACACCCAGCCACGCCACATGCTCACCAACATCGAGATCGACCTGGAGTCCGACGGCACCGCCACAGCGCGCGCCTCCTATGTGCTGCTCAGCGCCGCGCAGGCGGGGATCGCGATCGTCTCGACCGGGGTGTACGTCGACCGTCTGGTCGAGGAGGACGAAACCTGGAGGATCAGCCGAATGCACGTCCAGGTCGATCGGCCAGGAGCCTGACACGGCGGCGCCTCGGTGTCCTCTGGGGCGCCGTGAAGCACTAGCATCGGCGGCGTCGCGGCACCACGACGCCGTCGGCGCCACCACGAAGAGGAAGGCGAGAAGATGACCGAGCTCCAGAACACGTCGAGGCGTCCGGCCAACATCGGCGAGGAGGAGTGGCGATTTCGCGTCGAGCTCGCCACCTGCTACCGCATCTTCCACCTCCTCGGCTGGACCGCGCTGATCTACAACCACATCAGCCTGCGGCTCCCCGGCGAGGACGATCACCTCTTGATCAACCCGTTCGGGCTGACCTACGCCGAGGTGACGCCCGAGAACCTCGTGAAGATCGACCTCGACGGCAACATCGTGGGCGCGAGCGAGTGGCCCGTGAATCTCGCCGGTCTGATCATCCACAGCGCCGTCCACGCGGCCCGTCCCGACGTGCGCTGCGTCATGCATACGCACACCACGTCCGGCTCTGTGGTCGCCGGCCTTCGCGAGGGACTCGACTGGAACAACTTCTACGCGGCCCAGCTGTATGGCCACCTCGCCTATCACGACTTCGAGGGAGCTACGACCGAGCCCGGTGAGAAGGAGCGCCTGGTGGCGGCCTTGGGGTCCTGCAACCTGATGATCCTGCGCAACCACGGACTGCTCGCGTGCGGCCCGACCATCCCGGCAGCCTGGTTCCTGCTCTGGACGCTCCAGCGCGCCTGCGACGTGCAGGTCGCCACGCAGAGCACCGGTCGGCCAATCATGGAGATCGGCGACGAGGCCCGCCAGCGCTCGGCCGAATCGGTCCTGAAGATCGACTCCTTCGGCCGCGACGTGCCCGCCGGGCTGGGTGAGGTCGCCTATGCGGCGCTGGGCCGGCAGGTCGAGTCCTTCGAGTAGCCGGCGGCGCGCGTGCCGTCACGGCATACATCCTGAATTGCTGCAAGGATCGCGCGCTCTGCAAGAGGAGGAGGAAGGTGTGCGCTCAGTGAACGACGAATCCGCTGTGCCGGCGGACCCCCGCGCAGCGGCGGTGTCGGCGCGACGCCTGGAAGCCTGATGGCCGCGCCCGGCGAGGCCCCTGACCGGACCTCGTTCGCCGCCGTGGCGAGCGGGCTGCACGACGCCGTTTCCGCGCAGGCCGACGCCAACGAGGCGGCCGGGCTGCTCACCGACGAGACCGTCGCGCTGCTGCGCGACAGCGGACTGGTGGGCCTGTGGGTGCCGGAGTGCTTCGGCGGCGCCGAGGTCGGCCCGGTCGAGGGCCTCGAGGCGATCGAGGCTCTCTCGTATGCCGATGGCGCGACCGGCTGGGTGCTGATGGCCTGGGAGGTCGCGACCGCGTCGGCCGCCGCGTACCTGCCGGAGTCGAGCGCGAACGCGATCTTCGGCGACGGGAGCATCCCGATCATCGCCGGCACCGGCGCGCCCGTCGGACGCGCCGTTGCGGTCGATGGTGGCTTCCGCGTCACCGCGCGCTGGCGCTACGGCAGCGGCCTGCTGCACGGCCAGTGGTGCCACAGCGGCGCGCCGGTGTACGACGGCGATCAGCCGCGCATCGTGCCCGGGACCAACCGGCCAGAGATTCGGATCTTCATCACGCCCTTCGAACAGGCGGAGTTCCACGGCGGCTGGGAGGACGTGCTCGGGCTGCGCGCGACCGCGAGCATCGACTACTCGCTGACCGACGTGTTCGTTCCCTTCGAGTACACCCACATCCAGTCCGCGAACGTCCCCGTGCACGGCGGCGGCCTCTACCGGCTCGGTATCGCCGGGATGGGCGCGATCTGCCACAGCGCGTGGGCCCTTGGCGTAGGGCGCCGGGCGCTCGATGAGGTCGCGGAGCTCGCGGTCTCACAGCCGCCGCGCTCGAGCCGGATCCCCGAGAGCGGCGGCGATGCAGCGTTCAGGGAGCGCTACAGCAAGGCCGAGGCGCGGTTCCGCGCCGCGCGGGCGCTGGTGATCGAAGCGCAGTCGTCGATCGAGGCCACGATCCTGGGCGGCGAACCGATGACCACGCGCCAGATCACACTGGCGCGGCTCGCGCTCAACCATGTCACCACCGTCGTCGCCGAGATCGGCACGTTCGCCTACCTCTATGGGGGCGGCATCTCGCTTCGCCCGAGCACCGTCCAGCGATGCTTCCGCGACATCTACACCGGCACGCAGCACGTGACCACCGGCCCGGCGATCCTGCAGCACATCGCCGACGAGCTGCTCGGGCTCGCACCGGGCAAGGTCTGGACCGGTCGGGGACTGATCGATCCGGATCCCGCATGAGTCGCTGAGGCCAGCTGGGGATGAAGATCCACAGCGTGGTCGTTGACACGTTCGACGTGTTCTAGACACGCGAGCGCCCGTATCGGGCCGGACGCATCCTCGACGCAGGCGAACGCCTGGACGGCTGATAGCCATGGCGGCGGGTGGGCGCTACTCTCGAGCGATGGACAGCACATCGGCGCTCGAGGCGCTCGCCGTCGGCATCACGGCGGGGGTGCCCGTGCTGTTGTGGGGCAGTCCCGGAACCGGCAAGACCTCGGCCGTCGTCGCCCTCGGCGAGACCCTCGGCTGGCCCGTCGAGACCGTGATCGGCTCGATCCGCGAGCCGAGCGACGTCGCCGGACTCCCCGTGATCGTCGACGGCTCCGTCCGACTGTCGGCGCCGGCCTGGGCGACGCGCCTGTGTGAGGCCGGCCAGGGCCTGCTGTTCCTGGACGAGCTGACGACGGCGCCACCGGCGGTGCAGGCCGCGATGCTTCGCGTGGTGCTCGAACGCGTCGTGGGCGACGTGCGCCTGCCGGAGGGCGTCCGCGTCGTCGCGGCCGCCAACCCTCCCGACGAGGCCGCCGACGGCTGGGAGCTCTCGGCACCGCTCGCGAATCGCCTGGTCCACCTCGACTGGCCCGTGGACGGTCGGTACATAGCCAACGGACTGGCCGTCGGCTTCCCCCCGCCCGTCCTTGCGGGTATCGCCAACCCGCCCAGCATGGCCCAGGCGATGGCCGCGCGGGCGAGCGTCGGCGCCTTCCTCCAGGTGCGACCGGCGCTCGCGCTTGCGTTGCCGCGCTCGGCGGTCGACGCCGGCCGCGGCTGGCCGAGCCCCCGCAGCTGGGAGGCGGTCGCACGGCTGCTCGGCGCCTGCGAGGCCTCACGCGCCTCCGAGGCCGCGCGCGCCGCGCTCGTCGAGGGCGCCGTCGGCGCGGGCGCGGCACTCGAGTTCCTCTCCTGGCTCGAGCACCTCGACCTGCCCGACCCGGAGGCGGTGCTCGACGACCCGGCGGGCTTCGAGCTGCCGGAGCGCAGCGACCGCGCCTTCGCCGTCCTGACCGCTGTGGCAGCGGTCGCGATCGCTGACGGTGGCGTCGAACGCTGGGACCAGGCCTGGCAGGTCGTGGCGCGCGTCGCCGACCGCGCACCCGACGTGGCGACGCTCGTCGCGCGAACGCTCGCCCGCGATCGCCCGCCCGGCGCCGCGATCCCGGATGCGCTGATGGAGCTGGCCCCGGTCCTTCGCGCCGCGGGACTGCTCGCCTGAGGCGCTGGCATGGCGATTCGCTTCCAGCGGATCGAGGAGCGCGACGCCGGTGAGCGGCGGCGCTGGGCCGCTGGCCGCGTGTGGGCGGCGCACGAGGCTCCCTACCTCGCGAGTGCACTGCTGGCGCTCGACCCGGTCGTGGTGGACCGCTCGGAGGGTGGCGATCCGGCAATCGACCTGCGCTCGTTTCCCGCCGACCGCTCCTGGCACCTCTACATCGACCTTGCCGTGCTCGCGGAAACCGAAGTCGGCGAGCTCGGCTTCTGGCTGCTCCACCAGGTCAGCCACCTGCTGCGCGATCACGCGCCGCGCTTTCCGGGAGACGAGCCCGCGGACGGTCCGCTCGGCGCCCGCACACCCGAGCAGCACCGCTGGAACATCGCCGCCGACGCCGAGATCAACGACGATCTGCGCACCGCCAGCCTAGAGCTTCCGGATCGGGCGATTCACCCCTCCCACTACGAACTGGCCGACGGCTGGACTGCCGAGCAGTACTGGGATGCGCTCGCAGACGCAGGCGCCGAGCGGGTCAGCACGCGCTCGAGCAGCGAGATCGGCGGCCCACCGTCGCTGCACTGCAGCGACGACTGCGGCAGCGGCGTCGATGGCCGTGATCGCGCCTGGGACTGCGGGAAGCCGGGGCTGACCGCGGTCGCCAGGCAGCTGGTGGCGCGCGACACCGCGCGGCGCATCCTCGAGCACACCCGCGAGTGCGGCGACACGCCGGCCGGTTGGCAACGCTGGGCGGAGGAGGTGCTCGAGCCGAGCACAAACTGGCGCAGGCAGCTCGCCGCCCAGGTCCGCCGCGGTACCGCCGCCGTCAGCGGACAGGTCGACTTCACATACCGCCGCCCGTCGCGCCGGGCGAGCGCGACGCCCGACGTGGTGCTGCCGAGCCTGCGCCAGCCGCTGCCGCAGGTGGCGCTGGTGGTCGACACCTCCGGCAGCATGAGCGACGCGATGCTCGGGCAGGCGCTCGCCGAGGTCACAGGCGTGCTGCGCAGCCTCGGCGTGGCCCGGCGCAACCTGCGCCTGATCGCCTGCGACGCACAGGCCCACGCAGTCCAGCGCGTTTACGACGTGCGCGCGATCCGCCTCGAGGGCGGCGGCGGCACCGACATGGGCGCGGGGCTCGAGGCGGCCGCCGAGCTGCGACCGCGGCCGGACCTGATCGTCGTGCTCACGGACGGTTTCACGCCGTGGCGCTCGGCGCCGCCCCACGAGATACCCGTGATCGTCGGGCTCATGGACCCGCGCGGCAGCACGCCGCCCTGGGCTCGCACGGTGATGATCGGTGACGCGGTGGCCGGCCGATGAGCTGCCCCGATCCGCAGCAGGAGCCGGCGTTCGACCCCGAGCCCTGGCAGTCGCTCGGCATCTCGGCGCGCGAGGGCCTCGAGTGGTGGCGACACCGCGTCGAGGCGTCCGCCGCGGTGAGTTGGCGGCGCGCCGGCGTGAGCGAACCGCTCGACGCGGTGCGCTGGCGGCTCGCCGGCGTGCACCCGGGCACCGTGCGGGAGTGGGTGTACGGCGGCATCGAC
>DATAWZ010000057.1:0-2928 GCA_036266975.1 Solirubrobacteraceae bacterium | reverse complement strand
CTCCTCCCAGTGCAGCGGCACCGCCACCGGGGCCTGCGGGCGCGGTCTGATTGCATAGGGCGCCACGGCGTGCTGGGCGTAGGCGATGCGGTTGACGTCGACGTAGATCCGCTTGCCGCGCTCGGCCTTGTGCCATTCGAGGGTCAGGTGATCAGGGTCATCGGCGACCATCTTCTCGGCCAGCGCGCGGGCGAAGGCGTGGACGTCCGAGAAGCCCGGGCCCCGGCGGAGCGGGCACACGACGTGGACCCCGCGCGAGCCGGTCACCACCGCGTACGGGTCGAGGCCGACGTCGCGGAGGCGATCGCCGGCGGACCGGGCCGCCGCGCGCACCTCGGTGAACCCGCCGCCCGAGGGGTCGAAATCGAGGATCAGGCGGTTGGGCTGCTGCGGCTTATCGGCGAGCGACAGCCACGTGTGCACGGTCACGACGTTCTGGCCGGCCAGGTACACGAGCGTGGCGGCGTCGTTGGCCAGCGCGTGGGTGATCGTGCCGCCCTTCTTGGGCACGGTGGCGCGCTTGATCCAGTCGGGGAAGTAGCGCGGCACCGCCTTCATGAAGAAGCCCTCCTCGTCGATGCCCTGCGGGAAGGCCTGGAGGGCGAGCGGGCGGTCCCGGACGTACGGCAGCATGAACGGCGCAACGAGCTCGTAGTGTTGAGCCAGGTCGAGCTTGGTCAGCCCGGCCCCCGGGAACACGGGGCGGTCGGCGTGGGTGACCTTGACCTCGCGGCGGCCGACGCGCAGCTGTTCGGTTGGGCTCACGAATTCATCCTTCGCGCACCACCTCGGACGCCGCCTTGTCGTCGCGCAGGCCGAGGAATCGCGGGTGACGGAGGCGGCCGGCACTGGTCCACTCGGTGAAGCCGACCTCGGCGACCAGCTCCGGTTCGATCCACGTCACCCCTCGCTCGCGGATCGTGCCCGGCTCGGCGAAGGGCGAGTCCGAACGCTGAAGCGATCGCATCTGGGCCCCGAGCGAGTGCAGCAGCTCGGTGTCGAACCCGGTACCGACCTTGCCCGCGTACTCGAGCCGCCCGTCGCGGTAGTAGCCGAGCAGCAGCGCGCCGAACTCGACCCGCGAGCGCTGGGGCGCGGTGAAGCCGCCGATCACGAGCTCCTGTCCGTGCTCGCATTTGAACTTCAGCCAGTCGCGCGAGCGGGTCGCCACGTACGGGCTGTCGGCGCGCTTGGCGATCAGCCCCTCCCACCCCTTGCGGCAGGCCTCCTTGAAGAACTCCGCGCCGTCCCGGTTGCGATGCTGCGTCCACCGGACCGGTCCGTGGAACTCGAGCGCCGCGCGCAGCAGTCGCTTGCGCGTGCGCAGCGGCAGGCGGCGGACGTCGTGGCCCTCCAGCCACAGGATGTCGAACACGTACATGAACACCGGAACGTAATGCTGACCCCGCTGGGCGAGCTTGGCGAAGCTCGTCTCGGACCCTTCGAACGCCACGACCTCGCCGTCGAGCACGAACTCCCGGCACGACTCGGCCGACAGGGCCTGAGCGACCTCGGGGTAGCGCTCGTTCATCGACAGGTCGTTGCGCGACAGCAGCGTCACGGTCTCACCGGACCGGATCGCGATGCAGCGGATCCCGTCGAGCTTGCGCTCGTAGATCCACGCCGGGTCGGAGAAGCGCTCGTCGGTCAGCACCGCCTTCATCGCCCCCGCGGTCTTCGGCGGGGGAGCCGCCGGCGCCAGCTCGAGCTCTTCGGAGGTCAGCTTTGCCAGCGCGGATCCTCGGTCGGCCGAAGTCACAGTGGTAACGCTAGCTGTCGAAGCCGAGGCCCATGCGATCGAGTGCGGTCAGCCACAGTCCGCGCCGCCCGCCGTTGCGGTCCGCCGCGGCGAGCCGGTTGCGCGTGAGCTGGATCACGCCAGAGCGCAGTGGCTCGGGCGGGAAGGGCAGCGGCCGCCGGCGGGCGAGCGACAGACGCGTGGCCTCGGTGTCGCGCCCGTCGAGCAGGTCGAGGCCGACCCGCCCGCCGAACCGGCTGGCGCCGACCCCCAGTCCCGTGTAGCCGAGCGCGTAGACGACCCGGCCGTCAAGTGCGGTGCCGAAGAACACCGAGAAGCGGCTGCAGGTATCGATCGCGCCGCCCCAGCGGTGGCTGAAGCGCAGGCCCTCGAGCTGCGGGAACGCGGTGAAGAAGTGCTGCGAGAGCGTGGCGAACGTGCGCTCGTCCTGATCGAGCCCAGGCCCGACCGGGCCGCCGTAGCGGTAGACCGCGTCGTAGCCGCCCCACAGGATCCGCCCGTCGCCGGTGAGCCGGTAGTAGTGGAACTGGTTGCCCATGTCGCTCACGCCCTGCCGGCCGCGCCACCCGATCGAGTCCCGACGGGATTCGCTCAGCGGCTCGGTCACCAGCACGTAGTCGTACACGGGCGCGATGTAGTGGCCGATCGCGCGCACCAGCGGCGGGTAGGCGCTGGTCGCGAGCAGGCAGCGGCGGGTCTGCACCGTTCCGCCCTCGGTTCGCACCGACACGCCGCCGGGAGCGAGGCCGAGCGCCTGGACCGGGCTGAGCTCGTGCACTCTCACCCCCGCGCGCACCGCCGCCGCGCGCAGGCCGTCGGCGAGCTCGCCGGGGTGGACCAGGGCCGAGCCGGTCCGGGTCCACGCGGCCCCGAGGTACATCGGAGAGCCCAGCTCGCCGCGCGCCTGCGCTCCGTCGAGCACCCGGACGTCGTGGCCGTACCGGCGGGCGAGCTCGGCGTCCTCGCTCAGCGCCGTGAGCTCGTACGGCTGAAGCGCCACGACCAGGTCGCCGGCGGCTTCGTACTCGGCCTGCACCCCGAGCTGCTCCAGGTCGCGCGCGAGCGCGTCGAAGTTCTCGAGCCCGAGCCGTTCGAGCTGGTCGAGCTCGTCGGGAAAGCGGGCCAGCCCGTTGCCGAGCCCGTGCGTGAGCGAGGACTGCAGGAACCCC
>DATAWZ010000056.1:0-23788 GCA_036266975.1 Solirubrobacteraceae bacterium | reverse complement strand
CACCACGCCACCGGCGTGCGGATCCGCTATCTGCCGATCACGCCGGCGCGGCTGCTGGCGCCTTGACCACGAGAACATCGCTGAGGTGGGCGGCTACCCGCCCATCGGCAGGTAGACCGACTTCAGCTGCATGTAGCCGGCGATCGCCTCCGGGCCGAACTCGCGGCCGATCCCGGAGTTCTTCACGCCGCCGAACGGCGCGTTCATGTCGATCACGTACCCGTTGACGCCGATCGTGCCGGTGATGACCTGGCGCGCGACCGCGACCGCGCGCTTGCTGTCGCTGCCCCAGACCGAGCCTCCGAGCCCGTAATCGGAGTCGTTGGCGATCTTGATCGCGTCCTGCTCGTCGGTGTAGCGGATGCACGCGAGCACCGGGCCGAAGATCTCCTCCTGGGCGATCGTGGCGCTGTTGTCCACGTCGCTGAAGATCGTCGGCGAGACGAACCAGCCCTTGTCCTGGGTGTCGGGGCGATCGCCGCCGGTGAGCACCTCGAACCCGGCGTTCTTGCCGTTCTGGATGTAGCCCTCGACGCGCTCGCGGTGCGCCTCGGAGGCGACCGGTCCGATCTGGGTCTCGGGATCGAGCGGATCGCCGATCTTCAGCGAGCCGGCCCACTCGGCCAGCTTGCCCGTGATCTCGTCGTAGCGGCTGTCCGGGACCAGGATCCGGGTGCTCGCCGCGCAGGTCTGCCCGTTGTTCGCGAACGACGCGAAGTTCAGGCCCTGGACGACCTGCTCCATGTCGGCGTCATCGAGGATGATCGCCGCCGACTTCCCGCCCAGCTCCAGGCTGCACGGCCGCAGCAGATCCCCGCACACCGCGCCGATCTTGCGCCCGGCCGCCGTGGACCCGGTGAACGCGACCTTGTTGATGCCCGGGTGCGAGACCAGGTACGCGCCGACCTCACGATCGGCCGGAACCCAGTTGAGCACGCCCGCGGGCACGCCCGCCGCCTCGGCGCACTCGGCCAGGATGAAGCCGTCCAGCGGCGTGCCCGGCGAGGGCTTGAGGACCAGGGTGCAGCCGGCGGCGAGGGCCGGGCCGATCTTGGTGATCGACAGGACCACCGGGTAGTTCCAGGGCACGATGCCGGCGACCACGCCGATCGGCTCGCGGCGGATCAGCGAGTCGAACCCGAGCGGGGAGGGACGGCGCTCCTCGAGCTGCAGGTCCTTGGCCAGCGCCGCGTAGTACTGCAGCAGCCCGACCGCGTAGGCGTTCTCGAACTGCGAGCTGACCTGGTAGGGCATTCCGTTCTGCAGGGAGACGGTCCGCGCGAGATCCTCGCCCCGCTTGGCCACCTCGCCGGCGAACGCGTTGAGCACGTCGGCGCGCTCCTGCGGCGTCGTCTGTCCCCAGCCGCCCTCGAACGCCGCGCGCGCCGCCGCGACCGCCGCGTCGATGTCGGCCTCGGTGCCTTCCGGTGTGACGCCGATCAGCTCCTCGGTCGTCGCGTTCAGCGCCCGGAACTGACGGTCCGACGCCGGGGCGATCCACTCGCCGCCGATGAACAGCTTGTCGCGCTCGATCACGCTCGTTACAGCCATGGTTTCTCTCTCCTGTGGTCTATGGGGATTCCACGAACAACCATCTCACAGCGGCCGCTCACGCGGCGATGCGGGCCACCATCCCGCGGTACAGGACGTCGGTGATCCCGCGCGCGCTGTCCTGCACCGAGAAGTCGCCCTCGCCGCGCAGGTAGGCCCACGTCTGGTGCTCGACCGCGCCGAAGATCATGTCTCGCAGCAGCGTCACGCTCACATCGCCGGCGAAGTCGCCGGCCTCCACGGCCTCGCGCAGGACGCCGGTGACCACGCCGGTGAAGCGGCGGTTGAGCTCGTACAGCGGCGTTGCGCGATAGCCCGGCTCGGCGCGCAGCTCGAGCAGGATGAAGCGGGTCATCGACGGGCTGTGGCGGATGACGTTCAGGGCGTAGCGCACGACGTAGTGCAGCCGGTCGTAGGTGCCGCGCACGCCCTCGAGCTCGGGCTCCTCGATCGAGAGGATCTCCTCGAACCACGCCTCGGCGACTCGCGTGAGCAGCTCGTGTCGGGTGCGGAAGTAGCGGTATACGGTGGCCTCGGAGATCCCGCAGCGCTCGGCCACCAGCTTGGGCTGGAAGCGCTCGTAGCCGACCTCCTCGAGCAGTGCGCGAGCCTCGGCCATGATCTGGCTGATCCTCGCGTCCGGCGTCTGGCGCACGCGCACCTCCACCCTTCGATCGTACCCCTCAGCGACGGCTGAGGACGGCCGCCGTCCTCGCGGCGCACGCTGGTGCGCAGTTCTGCAGCTCGGCGGCGGCCTGCTCGAGGTCGCGCTCGACGGCATCGTCGGCCTCGCGTCGCGTGGCGTCGCGCTGGCGCAGGTCGTCCAGGGCGAACAGGGCGGCGCCGAGCGCGCCGGCGAGCTGGGGGCGCTCGGGCAGGATCAGCGTGCAGTCGAGTTGCTGCTGGAGGTGCTCGACGACCGCGACGTTGCGCGCGACTCCGCCGGTCATCACGATCGGCTCGCGCTTGCCCACGCGGGCGACCAGGCCGACGGTGCGCTTGGCCACCGCCGCGTGCACGCCGCCGAGGACGTCGGTCTTGTCGGCGCCTTCGGCGAGCAGCCCGATGACCTCCGTCTCGGCGAACGTCGCGCACATCGCGGTGATCTGGACCGTGTGTTCGGCGTGCAGCGCGAGCGACCCCATGTCCTGGAGGTTGACGTTCAGGGCCCGGGCCAGGGTCTCCAGGAACTTGCCGGTACCGGCGGCGCAGCGGTCGTTCATCACGAACTTGTCGACGAGGCCCTGGCTGTCGATCGCGATGACCTTGGAGTCCTGGCCGCCGATGTCGATCACGAGCTTGGCCTCGGGGACCATCTCGACCGCGCCTCGGGCGTGGCAGGTGATCTCGGTGATCGTCCGGTCGGCGACGTCGAGCATCCGCCGGCCGTAGCCGGTTCCGACTGCGCAGGCGACGTCGTCCTGGGCCGCGGTCGCCTGGTCGAGGGCCTGCGCCATCGCCAGGCGTACACCCTCGTCGCTCACCGCGCCCTCGCTGGACACCGCGGCGCCGACGGTCCGACCGGTCTCGTCGAGGATGACCGCCTTGCCGGTGGTCGACCCGAAGTCGACGCCCATGACCAGGGTGGCGCAGCCGGGCGGAGACCGGCGAGCCGGGCCCCTCGCCGCTTCGTTCTCGAGCGCGTCGCTCACGCGCGTGCCCGCCTGGCGTCGATCTGCTCGAGCATCGCCTCCACGCGCGAGTTGACCAGCTCGTCCTGGTAGAAGGACTCGTCGACCATGTCGCCTTCGAACATCGCGGTGGGCATCTTCAGGTTGCTCGAGACCGCCTCGCCGATCAGGAACTGGGGGTAGGAGAACGCGCGGCAGGTATGCGCACCGTGCAGGATCATCCCGTCGATCCGATAGTCGCGGCAATGCTGGAGGGTGAGCTCGATGACCTGCGGTGCGGAGATCGAGATCGGGCATGAGAGGTAGTTCTGCGCCATCCCGTCGAGGGGGTCGCCGTCGACGTCGATGACGTCAGGGTGCTGCCAGAACCCGAGGTGGGTGTAGCGGCCGGACACGACGCACGCGTCGTAGCCTGCGAACTTGTCGGCCAGCCAGCCGATCTTGTTCCAGTTCATGATCCCGTCCCAGTACAGGCGATAGCGCTCCTCGGGAACGGCGCCGATCCCGTTCTGGACGCGTTCGGCGATCTCGGCCTTCTTGTCGGCGAAGTAGTCGACGATGTCCTGGTCGCCCGGGAGGAAGTTCACCGGGGCGATCGAGTTGGTCCACTCGAAGAAGCTCGCCGGGGAGGGAGTCGTGCGGCAGAGGTCCATGGCCTGTAGTCGCAGCTCGGCCGCCGTGCGCGTGTAGCGCATGACCTCACGCAGCCGGTCGTAGTCGTAGGCGTGCCCGGTGCGCTCCTCGATGAACGTGATGCACTCGCGTAGCTGGGCGACCATGAAGTCGACCGACTCGCGGAACTCCGGGCCGCGCATGTAGCGCGCGGATTTCTTGTTGCCCCACACCCACGGCATGGAGATGTTGAAGATCGGCACGTGCTTGCCGAACGTGCGATAGATCATGTCGTCCCACTGCTGCCCGGTCGAGCAGAAGGGGTAGGCGCTGATGATCATGTCCGGCGCCGGGACGCGGTGGCCGAGATCCGTGGGCATCACGTCGTCGGGGCCTTGGTCGCGCTGGGTCAGGATGCCGCAGCCGATGTGGGTGCGCGCGTAGGAGCACAGCTCGCGGTCATAGCCGGCGGCCTCGGCGGCGTCCTGTGCGGGGCCTTCCTCGTTGCGCGCGGCCAGCAGCGCGGACATCGCCTCGCCGTGGCACCATGCGATGTCGGCCGCCTGGAGGATCGGGTTGAGCTGGATGCCCTCGTACCAGCAGACGAGCTTGCCCTCCTCGGGCGCGCGGAAGAGGCTCTCCCAGTAGGCGGTGACCATCTCGTTGTTGCGCTTGGTCGCCTTCAGGCGGTTCGCGCGCTTGGGCGCGGGGGCCTGCACCGTGCTCATGCCACCAGCTCCTTTCGCTTCAGCAGTTCGACGAACGCCTCGATGCGGGTGCGCAGGTTGCCCAGCGCGCTCATGTCATGCTCGGTCTCGAGCAGCAGGTGCGGCACGCCGGCCGCCTCGAAGGCCTGCTTGATCCGCGGGTAGTAGAAGTAGTGCGGCTCGCAGAACTTGACGAGCAGCACGATCAGGCCCTGCGCGCCCGCCTCGCGGACCTTCTCGAGCAGCCAGCCGTCCCAGTCGATGCTCGGGTCAAGGCGCGTGGGGCAGGGCACGACGTCGTTGCGGGCGATGTACCAGGCCGTCAGCGCCTTGACCGGGTCGCCGGTCTCCTCGACGTCAAGGGAGACGAAGCGATACCCCGTGTACAGGTCGTCGTCGACGATCCGCGCGCCGCACTCCTCGATCATGTCGAGGATCTCGGGCTTGGGCGCGTGGCACATGTGCCCGGAGACGTAGACCGGCATCCCCGCGGACGGCTCGCCGCCGGCCGCGAGCTCGCGCAGCCGCGCGGTGTGCTCGGCCTTGTCCATCACCATCGAGGACTTGACGATCATCTGCATCTCGCGGCCGCTGAGGGCGATCTCGCCCGCCCGGCGCCGCGCGTAGAGCTCGCGGATGAGCCGGCGGTTCTCGTTGAACAGCCGCACGCTCGCGGCGATGTCGTCCTCCTGGACGCTCACGCCGAGCTGGGCCTCGATGTCCTCGATGCAGCGGCGCAGCGTGCGCTCGGCGTTCTCGAAGGACCAGTTGTCGCGTAGCGCGGGGATGAGCTGGTGAAAGCCCACGTGCAGGTCGGGGTTCTTGACCCGCACGACGTCGGCGGCGCTGAGCAGCTGCACGCAGTGATCGCCGAACATGATCGCGTCCAGGAACTCGAACTGGCCCTTGGTCGCCTGGTCGACGACGCTGCGGGTGTAGCCGCAGAAGAACGGATAGAGGCTGCCGTGGCCGACGGTGATCTGCTCGGGCGAGTCCTGCACGACGACCGGCAGCGCGCCGGCCGCGTGCACCACCTCGGCCGGGAAGTGCATCGGGAAGGTGCCGATCACCGGTCGCCCGGTGCGGCGCTTCCACTCGCGCGCGGCGTCGTGCGGCGCGGCCGCCGCATCGATCAGCTGCTGGGGGAGAACGGTCACGTTGCCAGCTTACTGAGTGCAACTCAGCAAGTCAACGGAAGTTATTGAGTTGCACTCAGTAAGCCGTCTGGTCTATGAATTACCGTACCGATGTACGTCCTCGTCGATCTCGAGTCGGCGCCGTCTGCGGCGCCCGTCCTGCACGAGCCGGACGAGTTTCGCTCGCTCAAGGTCGTCGTGCGCGGGGAGAAGGGCTCCCTGGCCGAGGCGATCGCGCCGGTCGGGTGGCTCGATCCGGGAGGCGACGCCTTCCTGTCGGTCGACGCGCTCAGGCGGCTGGCCGGCCCGCGCGTGCGGGACGCGAGCTGGAACGCCTCGTTTGAGGCGATGCTCGAGTACGCCCGCTCGAAGGGCTGGGTCGACCCGTCCGGCGGGGCGCTGCAGGCGCACTGCGAACCGGCGTAGCCGCGTCTCGCGCTGATGGACTTCGAGCTCAGCTCGGAGCAGCGGGCGATTCGCGACACCGTACGCGAGTTTGCGCGCAGCGCGCTCGCGCCCGGCTATCTCGACCGGGCGCGCTCGTCGGACTTCCCCTGGGAGCTGCACCGGCGCGTCGCCGAACTGGGCGCGCTCGGCGTGCTCACCCAGGACGAGCACAACCCGCTTGGCGCGCCCGATTACCTGACGGCCGGCGTGGTCGTCGAAGAGCTCGCCTACGGCGACTCGAACCTCGCCAACGCGGCCATCATCCCGATGTTCACCTCGGCGCTGATCTCCGAGTTCGCGACCGAGCCGGTCCGCGAGCGGTTGCTCGGCCCCTTGCTGAGCGGGGAGATCTACCTCGCCTTCGGCCTGACCGAACCCGGCTCGGGGTCGGACGCCGCGGCGATGCGCACGACCGCGGTGGCGGACGCGGACGGCTACTCGATCAGCGGTGAGAAGACCTCGGTGACGATGCTTGGGGAGTCCGAGGCGATCCTGCTGCTCGCCCGCACCGTGCGCGACGGGGCGGCGGTGGGCGTGTCGGCCTTCGTCGTCCCGCTCGACGCGCCGGGGATCGCCACGGCGAGCATGCACGACACCGGCTGGCGGTCCCTGGGGCGCGGCACCCTCGCCCTCGAGGAGGTTCGCGTGTCCGCCGAGGCGCTGGTCGGCGCCGAGGGGGCGGCCTTTCGCACCGTGCTCAGCGGCTTCGACTTCACCCGGCCGCTGCTCGTCCTCACGGCGGTCGGTTGCGCGAGCGTGGCCATCGACGACACCGTCCGCTACGCGCGCGAGCGCTCGGCCTTCGGCGCTCCGCTGGCCCGCTTCGAGGGCATCTCCTTCCCGCTGGCCGAGCACGCCACGCGCCTGGAGGCGGCCCGCCTGCTCTGCTACGCGGCCCTGTGCGGGCGCGGCGCCGGTACCGCGCACACCGCGCATGCGGCGATGGCGAAGTGGTTCGGTGCCCAGGCCGCCACCGCGGCCGTGCACGACTGCCTGCTCATGCACGGCAACTACGGCTACACCACCGAGTTGCCCTTCGAGCAGCGGCTGCGCGACGTGATGGCGATTGAGATCGCCGACGGCACCGCGCAGGTTCAGAAGATGATCATCGCCCGAGAGCTGTTCGGCGCCGACTTCCTGCCCTACGCTCGCTGAGCGGCGCGCTACCGGAGCTCGCGCTCCAGCTCGGTCCAGCGCTCCATCCCGACCAGTGCGAACAGGTCGCCCGGCGAGAGGCCGAAGGCCTGGAGGGGCTCGTCGGTGCCGGACTCGAGCACGGCGCGCGCCGTGCGGCGGATCGCGTCGATCGCGGGGTACATGGCGATCGTGGCACGATCACGAGGTCGTAGCCGAGGTCGCTCAGCTCGGCGAGCGGGAGGCTCGGGCTGCGCCCGCCGGTGGCGAGGTTGAACATCGTGCGGCCGTGGACGCGCTCGGCGATCGCCTCGATCTGCTCGCCCGAGGTGGGCGCCTCGACGAACGCGACGTCGGCGCCGGCGTCGAGCGCGCGGTTGGCGCGGTCGATCGCCTCGTCCAGACCGTCGGTGGCGATCGCGTCCGTCCGGGCGATCACGACCAGACCCGAGTCGCCGCGGGCGCGCACCGCCGCACGGATCTTCTGCACGAACTCGCCGGTCGATGTCGGCGATCATCGGCCCGCCCGCCCGCCGGGCCAGGCGCGAGGCGACGCCGACCATCTCGGTCTGGGTCACGAGCCCGCGGTCGGGCACTCCGACCAGGCTCGCCGCGACGCCCGCGCCGGAAATGGTCAGGCACCGGAAGCCGACCTCTTCGAGCACCGCCGCGGAGATGCCGTCATAGCAGGAGCCGGCGAGCAGCGTGCCCTCCTGCAGCAGCGCCCGCAGGGTCTGCGGCGCGGTCACGTTCGCACCAGGCCCTCGGCGCGCAACTGCTCGATCAGCCCGCCGGCCGCGTGGATCTCGAGCAGCGCGGGCGCCCACGGGCGCCCCGGCAGCGACACGTCCCGCGTCAAGTTGCGCACCGTCCCGGTGGCGAGGTCGAGTGACGCCTCCTCACCCTCGGCGAACGCGTCGAGCGCGCCGGGGCACTCGAGCGCCGCGAGCGCGTAGTTGACGCAGTTGCGGAAGGACAACCCGTTGATCGTCTCGGCGATGACGCCGCCGATGCCCAGCTCGACCAGCACCCGCGCGGCCGGCCGGCTCGACCCGGTGCCGAAGTTGCGCCCGGCGACGATGACGTCCCCGGGGCTCACCTCGTCGACCCAGCCGGGGCGATTGGCCTCGAAGACGTAGCGGCGCTGCTCGGCGACGGGCGCGAGGATCGCGTGGATCGGCTGGATCAGGTCGGTGTTGATGTCGTGCCCGAAGCACCAGACGCGGCCGGAGGTCACGCGTGTGCTCCCGTGATCGTCCCGGCCGCGGCCGACGCGGCGACCGTCGCCGAGGAGGCCAGGTAGATCTGCGCCTGCCCGCTGCCCATCCGCCCCTTGAAGTTGCGCGTGCTCGAGCGATGCACACGTCGCCGGGCCCGAGGCGGCCCTCGAACCCGCCGCACATCCCGCACGAGGACGCGGTGACGACCGCGCCGGCCTCCATCAGCGTCTCGATCAGGCCCTCGTGCAGCGCCCGGCGGTAGATCGCCTGCGAGGCGGGGGTCACGATCAACGTCACCGCCGGGTCGACCTGCCGGCCGTGCAGGACCGCGGCGGCCTCGCGCAGGTCGGCGAGCGTCCCGTTGGCGCACGATCCGATGAAGGCGCGGTTGACCCGTGTTCCCGCGACCTGCTCGACCGGGACCGTGTTGTGCACCAGCGAGTCGGGCAGGCCCACCATCGGGCGCACGGCGCCGAGGTCGAGCTCGCGGACGTCCTCGTAGGCCGCGTCGGGAGGACCGCGCCGTCCATCGAGACGCCGCGCGCGGTCATGTGCGCCTCGAGCACCGCGTCGGGCTCGCACAGCGCGAACTCGGCGCTGATCTCCGCGGCCATCGTGGTCAGGGTGCGCCGCTGGTCCATCGCCAGCGACGCGAGCCCGGCGCCGCCGAACCCGGGTGAGCCGCTGGTTGTCGGCGCCGGTCGACGTGCTGTCGGTCACCCCGGCGCGCCCGGCGGGCGACGCGATCGAGGTTCGCCCGGGGTCGAGTTTGGGAACGTAGTCGGTGTGGGAGTGACCGCACGTCTCGTGTCGGCCGGGGCGCTCGTCTCCGCGCTCGCGCTCGCCGGCTGCGGCAGCAGCTCGTCGCCCGAGCACGTGTCCTCGAGGACGTCGACGTCAACTGCGACGGTGAGAACGAGCGCGACGACGCCCGCGGCCACCGCGCCCGCGGCGAGGACCGTCAGCTTCCCGCCCGCGATCGGCGCGTACGCGCTGATCGACCCGAAGACCGGCCATGCGGGCACCCGCGCGACGTCCGACGACGGGTTCACGAAGTCCTTCCCCGACGCGCAGGACGCCGACACCGCGCCCTACGTGCAGCACGGCAACCCCACCCCTTCCGGGCTGATCACGGTGACCGCCGGCGCGCTGCAGGCGGGGGTCAGCCCGGCCGCGGCGGTCAGCGGCTACTTCACCGAGGCCACGCACACCGGTGGGTCGGCGGCCGACCTGACGACCGAGCCGGCGGGAACGCTCGGCGGCGCCGCGAGCTGCTGGTACACCCTTCCGTTCGCGAGCACCCCGTCGCTCGACGAGTGCATGTGGGCCGACGCGGCGACCTACGGGCTGCTGATCTGGGAGCCGTCGAAGGCCAACGACATGAGCCATCTCGCCGGCGTGCTGGTCACGTTCCGCTCGGCGATGGAACGCGCAGCGACGTGATGTGCTCGAGCATCGTGTCGAGCGACACCTGAAGCGGCGTCACCTCGCGGCGGGTCTGGCTGAGCAGCAGCCCGCCCTGGAGGGCGGTGAGCAGCGCGAGCGCGAGCCGGTCGGGATCGGCCTCGGCGCGCAGCTCGCCGCGATCGCGCATCGCCCGCAGCCCGTCACGGATCATCGTCTCCCACCGCGCGAAGCCCAGGGCGAGCTGTTCGCGCGCCTGGGGGTCTGAGTCCGCGAGCTCGCTGGCCAGCGAGCCCATCGGGCAGCCGCCGAAGAAGTCGGCTGCGGTCTGGACCTCCACGACGAAGTCACGCCAGGCGCGCAGCGCCTCCAGGCTGTCGAGCCGAGCGAGCAGCGGCTCGTTGGCCGCGAGCACCAGATCGGTCTGATAGGCCACCACGGCCCGGACGAGCGCCTGCTTGTCGGCGAAGTAGTGGTAGAGCTGCGAGCTGCTGACGCCGGCCTCGCGCTTGACGTCGTCAACGCTCGTGCCGGCCACGCCGCGCTCGAACATCAGCGCCGAGGCCGCCTCGAGGATCCGCTCGCGGGTCGCGCGGCCCTTGCGCGTCAGCGGCATGGACTCGCTGCTCATGGGTTCACTCTATCGACTTGATTGGATCGGCCGATCCAAAACGCTAAGGTAGCAATGGACTATTCAATCCAGTACCGAAAGGACGCCATGACCAACAAGGACCTCACCGCGAGCACGGCCCTCATCACCGGCGCTACGAGCGGAATCGGCGCGGCGACCGCCCGCGTCCTCGCCGAGCGCGGGGCGCGCGTGCTCATCAGCGGCCGTGACGCCGAGCGCGGCCAGGCCGTCGTCGACTCGATCCGCGTCGCCGGCGGCAAGGCCGCCTTCCTCTCGGCCGACCTGCGTGACGCCGACTCGGCCCGCGACCTCGCGCGCCGGGCGATCGAGGCCGGCGACGGGCACGTCGACATCCTCGTCAACAGCGCGGCGATCTTCCCGTTCGGCCCGACCGCGGGCACGGCCGAGGAGGTCATCGACGCGGTCTACGCGCTGAACGTGAAGGTGCCGTTCGTGCTCGTCGGCGAGCTCGCGCCCGCCATGGCCGAGCGCGGTCACGGGGCGATCATCAACATCACCACGATGGCCGCCGAGTTCGGTATCGACGGCATGGCGCTGTACGGCTCGAGCAAGGCGGCGCTCGGCCTGCTCACCCGCGCCTGGGCGGCCGAGTACGGCTCACGGGGCGTGCGCGTCAACGCCGTCAGCCCGGGCCCGACCCGCACCGAGGGGACCGAGCCCATGGGCGACATGCTCGATCAGATCGCCGGCCTGGCGCCCGCCGGGCGCGTCGCCGCCCCGGAGGAGATCGCCGCGGCGATCGCCTATCTCGCCGGCGACGACGCGAGCTTCGTGCACGGCGCCGTCCTGCCGGTCGACGGCGGCCGCGTCGCCGCCTGACGCCCCGCGCCGCCGCAGGCGTGCTCCCGCAGCCACCCCGGGGCCCGACAAGGGAGCACGCTTGGCGCGCGGCGGGGCGTCTGCGGTGAGGGTTGCTCGCTTGACCACGTGTGGACCCCAGACGGGAGCACGCTTGCCAGGACCGCCGCTCGCGTACGCTTCAGCGCACCGTGGCCAAAGACGAGGTGATGGTCGCTGCCGGGGAGCGCGAGGTGAGGGTCTCGAGCGCGAGCCGCGTCATCTTCCCCGCCACCGATCGCACGGCGGCGGTGACCAAGCGCGAGGTCGTCGAGTACTTCGTGTCGGTGCAGGACGGGATCATGCGCGCGCTGCGCGACCGCCCGACGACGCTCGAGCGCTGGACGACCGGCGTGCACGAGGGCGTCACGGTCTCCACGCGCGAGCGGGGCGGCGGCGACGCCTTCTACCAGAAGCGCGTGCCCAAGGGCGCTCCTGAGTACGTGCAGACCGCGCGGATCGAGTTCCCGTCCGGCCGCCACGCCGACGAGGTCTGCCCGACGGAGATCGCGGTCGTCGCCTGGTGCGCGCAGATGGGCACGCTCGTGTTCCACCCCTGGCCGGTGCGGCGCGACGACGTCGATCATCCCGACGAGCTGCGCATCGACCTCGACCCACAGCCCGGCACCGACTTCGTCGACGCCGCCAAGGTGGCCAAGGTGGCCCGCGGTCTGCTCGCCGATCTGGGCTACGTCGGCTTCCCGAAGACCTCCGGCGGCCGAGGCATCCACATCTATGTGCGGATCGAGCCGCGCTGGACGTTCACCGACGTGCGACACGCGGCGATCGCGTTCGGTCGCGAGCTCGAGCGCCGCATGCCCGGCGAGGTCACCACCAGGTGGTGGAAGGAGGAGCGGGGCCAGCGCGTGTTCGTGGACTACAACCAGAACGCCCGCGACCGCACGATCGCCTCGCCCTATAGCGTGCGGCCCAGGCCCGGCGGCCCGGTGTCGACGCCGCTGGAATGGGACGAGCTCGACGACGTGGCACCCGAGGACTTCACGGTCGCGACCGTCCCCGAGCGGTTCGCCCGGGTCGGTGACCTGCAGGCCGCGATCGACGACGTACACCACTCGCTGCAGCCGCTGCTCGATATGTACGAGCACGACGAGACCGAGGGGCTGACGGACATGCCCTACCCGCCCGACTATCCCAAGATGCCGGGCGAGCCCAAGCGCGTGCAGCCGAGCCGGGACCGCGATCGCCCGCGCTCAGATGATTGATGCCACGGTTCGGGGTGTGGTCGTGGTTTGACAGGAGCCGTGGGGGAGGGCTCTGGGTTGGCCGTGGCGGGTCGGCATCCGGGGACTCGCGCCGCGGGGGAGGGCCGGCAGCTCGACCCGCCCGCCCGCGGCAGACCCGGGCCGACCTCGGTGGTGCGGCCTGCGCGTTCGCGGTTGCGCTGAGCGACCTCTGCGCTCTGCAGGCGCCGCGCTCGCTCGGCGCACGGGGGCGGGACCCCCATGGGCGGGTGCCGGTGGGTGTAGGAGGTGGTCTTCCGGGGTGCTCTGCGCGCCGGGGCGCATTCGGCCGGTCGCGGGGCTTTGGGACTGGCGTCTCGCGGGCGATCGCCCAGGCGCACGGCGCGCGCGGGGGTGAGCGAGGGCTTCAACCAGCCGGTGGTCGCTTGACGGGAGGGTGTGGTTCGTAACTTGCACTATGCGCAACTCACCAACCACACCCCCCACCGGAACGCTCATTCCGCGCGGCCACCGTGGCCTAGACTGCCGGGGTTTAGAGGCCGGACGCTCCTCGCGGGGTTTGTCTGGCCGGAGACGGGCTCGGGCTGACCCCAAGATGTTTCTGAGGAGGTCCGGCCTTGCCTGAGACGATGACAGTCGCTGGGTTTGATGTCCCTGCCCGCTTGAGCCACCAGGGCCCGATCACCAAGGCTCACGCTTGGCGCGCCGTCTGCTCGTCGAGGCGGCACGGCACTACGCCAAAGCGCCCCGGATCGGCGTCACGCTCGCCAACCGCCAGGCCGGGCAGCCCGACCACGTCCTGTTGATCGCCAACCGCGCTCAGCAGCGCCTTCACCGAATCCACAAGCGGATGCGTGCCCGCGGCAAGCCCGGCACGTGATCGGGGTCGCGATGGCCCGCGAGCTCGCCGGGTTCCTGTGGGCCGCCGTGACCGCCGAATAGCTCAAGGTCGACAACCCTCTCTCCCGGCCGGTGGGCCGGGGCGCCGGGCCAAGGCGGCCCGCACGCGCGAACCTACTACCGTTTCCCGTTTCCCGTTCGCCCTGGTCGCCGTACACGAGCTGCCCGTGGGCGTCGACGTGGAGCGCATCGAGCGCTTCGACGGTGCCTTGGCGGACTCGATCCGCACGCCCGCCGAACGAGATGCCGGCTGGCCCGAGGCCGACCCCGACCGGCACTTCAGCTCGCTGTGGTCGAGCAAGGAGGCGCTGGCCAAGGCGCTCGGCGACCCGCGCCGGCTCGACGGGCCCGCGGCCTGGCCGCAGGGACGCTCGGGTCCGTGGCGCGCCACCGCCGTGGAGGTCACCGACGGCCACGTGGCCTGGCTGTGCTGGGCCGAGTAGGGAGTAAACCGGATCGTATTTGTGTACTTTTAGAGGATGAGCGATCCCACCTCCCCCGCGCACCACGGGCCCGGCTACGCCTCCCCGGACGTCGCCCGTCAGCAGCCCCCCGAGCAGTTCGTCTACGTCGCCGCCCTGTACGAGGGGACCGGCATCGACCGTCCCGACTTCATCGCCGTCGTCGACGTCGACCGTGCGTCGCCGACCTACGGGCAGATCGTCGGACGCACGGACATGCCCAACGTCGGCGATGAGCTGCACCACTTCGGCTGGAACGCCTGCTCGTCGGCGTGCCATTCGCAGCTGCGACGCGACACGTTGGTCGTGCCCGGCTTCCGCTCCTCGCGCATCCACCTGCTCGACGTCTCCGACCCGCGCTCGCCGCGGATCGCCAACGTGATCGACGGCGAGGAGATCAAACAGAAGCTCGGGCTCAGCGCGCCGCACACGGTCCACTGCATGCCTGGCGACATCGTGACCGTGTCGATGCTCGGCGACGAGAACGGCGACCTCCCAGGCGGCTTCGCGGTGCTCGACGCGCGCGACTTCTCGATCGCCGAGCGCTGGGAGCGCTCTCCGGTCGACTTCAACTACGACTTCTGGTACCAGCCGCGCCAGAACACGCTGGTCTCCAGCGAGTGGGGCGCGCCGAACACGTTCAAGGACGGGTTCAACCCGGCCGACGTGGCCGAGGGCAAGTACGGCCAGCGGCTGCACTTCTGGGACCTCGAGCAGCGCACGCGTGTGCAGACGCTCGACCTCGGGAGCGACGGGCTGATCCCGCTCGAGCTGCGCTGGCAGCACAATCCCGACTCGGCGCAGGGCTTCGTCGGCGCGACGCTGTCGAGCAACATCCTGCGCTTCCGTCGCAACGGCGGCGGCGAGTGGGCCGCCGACAAGGTCGTCGACGTCGCCAACGAGCCGCTCGAGGGCTGGCCGCTGGAGGGGGGCGTCCCGGGCCTGATCACCGACCTGGTGCTCACTCTCGACGACCGAGACCTGTTCTTCTCCAACTGGCTGCACGGCGACCTGCGCCACTACGACGTCTCGGACCCGGCGCACCCGACGCTGCGCTCCCAGGTCTGGCTCGGTGGCCTACTTGGCCGCGATGGCGGCCACCCGCGCGCCGGAGCGGCGCTCACCGGCGGGCCGCAGATGCTGCAGAGCTCGCTCGACGGCGAGCGGGTCTACGTGAGCAACTCGCTCTACTCGACCTGGGACAACCAGTTCTATCCGGGGCTGCAAGGCTGGCTGACCAAGCTCGACCGCCAGGCCGACGGCACCTACGCGCTGGACCCCGACTTCTTCGTGGACTTCCACGAGCAGGCCGACGGCGCGCGGCCGCACGAGATCCATCTCCCGGGCGGCGACTGCACGACCGAGATCTTCCAGTAGCCCCTCGCCGCACCCTTCCGCGGTTCTTATTAGGCGACCCTAATTAGGGTCGCCTAATTTCTGGTACGCTGCGGCCGCCGCATAACCGAGTCTACCGGTCGGATATCCGAGGAGAACGGTCGAGTGCCCGAAACGGTCAAGCCAGCCCCCCGTCAGCGGCGAAGCGAGCGCGTCACCTGGTACCTGTGGACCGTCCTCGTGCTCGCGCTGTCGGTGGTCGTCGTGGTGATCGCCTGGCACTCGCGGGGCGGCACGACCGACCCGACCGCGCTTCCCCCGGGCCACCGCCTCAGCCACACGACGGTGGTCATCAACAGCGCGATCCTCGTCTTCCGCGAGGGGCTCGAGACGATCCTCGTGCTCGCGGCGGTGACCGCGAGCTTCCTGGGCGGCAACCGGGTCTACCGGCGCCCGGTCGCCGTCGGGGGCGGGCTGGCGATCGCCGCCGGGATCGGGACCTGGTGCTTCGTGGTCTGGCTGATCGGGCGCTTCCACGGTGGCGAGTTCGACGTGCAGGCGGCGACCGGCCTGCCCTCGCTGATCGTGCTGCTGATCGTGATGAACTGGTTCTTCCACAAGGTCTACTGGACCGGTTGGATCTCCCATCACCACAAGCGCCGCAAGGGGCTGCTGGGCGCCGGTCCCGAGGGCGCGACGCAGGCGATGATGCTCGGGCTCGTCGCCCTGGGCTTCACCTCGGTCTATCGGGAGTGCTTCGAGATCGTGATCTTCCTGCAGAACCTGCGCGAGCTGTACGGCTCGAGCGTGGTGCTCGAGGGCGTGACGATCGGCGCGCTGTTCACCGCCGCCGCCGGGGTGCTGACCTTCTGCCTGCACCAGCGGCTGCCCTACCGGCGCCTGCTGATCATCACCGGCGTGATGCTCCTGTTCGTGCTGCTCGTGTCGGTCGGCGAGGAGGTCAACGAGATGCAGCTGGCCGGGTGGATCGGGACCACGCAGATCCACTGGCTGCACATCCCGGGCTGGATGGGGACCTGGTTCTCGCTCTTCAACAACTGGGAGACGTTCATCGGCCAGTTCGTCGCGTTCGCGATCGTGATCGGCTCCTATGTTGGCGCCCAATACCTGCGCGTGTGGCGCCCGCGCCGGCGCGGCGAGCGCGCGGCACGCGTGGCCGAACGCCCGCCGGAAGCGCTGCTGGCCTGAAGCTACCCCGGCGAGTGGCAGTACTCTCCGCGCCCGATCAGGTTGCCCGGCGTGTGGAAGAAGCCGTTGAGCGCCCTGGCGTCGGCGGTGAACTCGTGCATCTGCGCGGTGGTCTCGCTCGTCTCGGGCAACGCGGCGAGCGTGCGCAGCTCGCGGATCGCCCGCGCCGCCCCGGCGTGCTGCGGGCGCCGCCCGAGGTCGGCCGCCGCCCTTCGCCAGTAGCCGCCCTGAACGGCGGCGGCCCGGCACGGCGCGGCCTCCCACTGCCTCTTGGCCGCCGCGTAACCCGATCCGGCGGCCAAGGCGGCCGCCGGGAGGGCGAGCGCGAGCACGACGAGGAGCGCGAGCCGGCGAGCCATCGCCGCTGTTCCTACCCGCTCGCGGGCGCGGGCAATTACGACCAGAGGCGCGAGGTGGCGATCTCGGCGCCGTCGGCCATCGCGCGCAGCTTGGACCAGGCGATCTCGGGCTCGACGGGGTTGTAGGTCGCGATCGTCGCCATCCCGCAGTCGGTGCCGGCCATCACACGCTCACGCCCGACGATATCGGCGAAGCGCTCGAGACGATCGGCGACCAGCCGGGGGTGCTCGATGTAGTTGGAGGTCGAGTCGATCACGCCGGGGATGAGGATCGTGTCGTCGGGGAGCTTCGCCTCGGCCCAGACGCGCCACTCGTGCTCGTGGCGCGGGTTGGCGCCCTCGAACAGCAGCGCGCCGCAGTCGAGCTTGACGATCTCATCGACGATGTCCTCGAGCGGGACGTCCTGGTGGTGGGGGCCCTCGTAGTTGCCCCAGCACAGGTGCACGCGCAGGGCCTCGCGCGGGATATCGCGCGTGGCGTGGTTGACCGCGGCGACGTGCTGGGCGACGTGCACGGGGAAGTTCTCGATCCTCGCGCCGTCGGCGAAGGTGATGTGGGCGCCCATCGCGAGATCCGGGCAGTCGAGCTGGACGAGCAGCCCCGCGGCATGGATCGCGTCGTACTCCTCCTTCAGCGCGTCGGCGAGCGCGTACAGGTAGGTCTCGTGGTCGCCGTAGTGGCGGTCGACGAGGAACAGCGAGGCCACGCCGGGGGAGGCCGCGCTCATGAACGCCTCGCTGTCCCCGACCACGGCCCGGAGGTTGGCGATGTCCTGCTGGACGGCCTCCTGGCCGGTGTAGCTGACCGGGCCGGTGCAGGCGGGCGAGCGGAAGTCGATCGTGCCCATCAGCCGCTGCGCGTAGCCCATGTAGTCGAGCAGGTCGCCCATGATCGGCGCGGCGTCCTCGCCGTCGAAGCCGGTGAGCCGCTCGCGTACGTAGGTCGAGTAGACCATCTTGCTCATCTCGCCGTCGCCCACGACGTCCACGCCGGCCTCGCGCTGGCGGCGCACGCAGTCGGCCACGGCGTCGGCGACCTGCCCGGGAAGCGCGCGCTCTCCACCGGCGTCGAGCGTGCCCCGGTCGTGGGCGTCGATGGCCTTCGCGAGCGCCTCGGGGCGGGGCAGGCTGCCGGTGTGGGTGGTGAGGATCCGGTCCGTGCTCATTTGCATCGTGCTCCTCCTCTCTGGGCTATCCGGGATAATGAATATAATCCCGGTGCCCTGATCATGGCCAACGTGGACAAAGTAAGCCAGCGGCTTTCCTCCCCCGGCGGAGCTCGCCGGCTCCCGGTGAACGGTACGCGACCGCCGAAGACCGCTCTTCTCGTCGCGCAGCGGATCGTCTCGGAGATCGCCGAGCGCGGGCTCGGGCCCGGTGACCCCCTCCTGCCAGAGCGCGAGATGCTCGCCGAGTACGGCGTGGCCCGCGGGACGCTGCGGGAGGCGCTGCGCTTCCTGGAGATGCAGAACGTGATCTCGATCAAGATGGGACCGGGCGGCGGCCCGGTGGTCAGTGAGATCTCGGCACGTCCGATCGCCGGCACGATCGCGCTCATGAGCCAGTTGCGCCGTACGCCGTTCAAGGACGTGCTCGAGGCGCGGCTGGTGCTCGAGCCCGCACTCGCCGAGCGCGCGGCCGCGCGCGCCAGCCAGGAGGAGATCGAGGCGATCCAGCGGTCGGTCGAGACGATGAAGGCGCACGTCGAGGACCCGCGCGCGTTCCTGGACGAGAACCACCGCTTCCACAGCCTGATCGCCGACGCCGCCGGCAACGACATCCTGGGCAGCTACCTGGGCTCGCTGCACTGGATCATCGACGCCACGCCGCTGGGCGCCGACTACACGCTGCCCGAGCGCCGCACGGTCTCGCGTGCGCACGAGCGCATCGCCAACGCGATCGTCGCGCGCGACGGCGAGGCGGCGGCCTCGGCGATGCGCAGCCACGTCAAGAACTTTCAGGCCTATCTGGAGCGCCGGCACCCGGAGATCCTGGAGATGCCGCTGCGTTGGGACCAGTCGTCATGGTGAGGGTTCACGACAGAATCAGTGCGCCGCTGCGGCGTTCGAGGAGCAAGCGATGCAAGGACGCAGGACCGCCGGGGTGGCAGCGCCACGTCCAGGTCCCAGGACGCCGCAGCGCGCCGCTCATTCGGACGACTCAGCAAGCAGGAATTCTGTCGTGGGCCCGAAAGGAGGGACATGGGGCAGACGCTGCTTGAACGAGAGAAGGAGCACCCGCAGACCGTGGTCGAGGAGCGCGAGCGCGGGGCGATCGTGATCATGGACTCGGCCCGCTGGGTCGACGAGCGCAACGCCGGCCGCGACGTCGTCGTCGCCGCCTCCTACATCGGCGTGCTCCCAGCCCGCATGATGGCCGTCCATAAGCCCCGCGGCGTGATCGGTCACGACGCCTGCATCGGCAAGGACGGTGCCGGCATCGCCGGGTTGTGGTACCTGGAGGCGCTCGGCATCCCCGCCGCGACCGCCGACGGGATGAGCGCCGAGATGGGCAACGGGCGCGACCTGCTCGACAGCGGCGTGATCTCGCGGCTCAACTACCCGGCCGAGCGCGTGGGGGTGAAGGTCGGGATGGCGGTCCGCGAGGCGGCGGTGCTGCTCAGCGACAAGGACCCCGACGACAACGAGGTCGGCAACAAGATCCGTCGCGAGATCGTCGCCGAGCACCCGAGCGGCCGTCGCATCGTCGTCACCGACTCGATCGTCTGGGCGCTGCCCGAGGACGAGCGCACGAGCGTGCTCGTGACCGCCGGGCACACCGGACGCAGCGGCGCGAGCTTCCTGCTCGAGGCCAACCCGTGGGGCTTCATCTGCCACGACGGCGGGATGTCCAAGAACCGGTCGGGTATCACCGGGCTGAAGACGACCGAGGACGCGGGCCTCGCCGGCGCCTGCATCGACGGCAACAGCTCGCCGATCGGCGACGCCTTCCGCGCCTGGGAGGAGGGCACGATCAGCGCCTGCAACGGCCCGGCCGAGGCGCGCGGGGTGTTTGCCGGGCAGACGGTCGCCGACGCCGCCCGCCGGCTGCTGGAGGGCAAGTGAGCGCGGCGCTGACCGAGGCCTTCTGGGAGGCGGCCCGCCGCGGCGAGCTCGTGCGCCCGGTGTGCGGGGAGTGCGGCCGCAGCTTCTTCACCCCGCAGGTGTGCTGCCCGCACTGCCTCTCCGAGGACTGGAGCTACGAGCGCTCGAGCGGGCGCGGCGTCGTCTACAGCGCGACCGTCGTGCACCGCGGCCCGCGGCCGGACCTGCCGACCCCTTATCAGGTGGCGATCGTCGACCTCCCCGAGGAGGGCTGGCACATGCTCGCGAACCTCCAGGGCCCGGGCCCGACCCCGATCGGCACGCCGGTGAGCGTGCGCTTCCACGACGGGCTGCCCGTGTTCGCGCCGGCGGCGCCGACCCGGTCGTGAACGTCGGTGTCGCGATCCACCAGAGCGCCGCCCGCGACCGGCAGGCGATCGCCGCCTTCGAGGGCGAGCGCTCGCGGACCTACGCCGAGCTCGACGAGCGCACCTCGCGGCTGGCCAACGCGCTGCGCGAGCGCTTCGGCGTGGGCAAGGGCGACCGCGTCGCGCTGCTCGTCCACAATCGCCTGGAGGTCGTCGAGGTGCTCGGCGCCGTCACCAAGGCCGCCGCGATCTACTGCGGCCTGAACTTCCGCCTGGGGGAGAGCGAGTACGAGGCGATCTTCGCCAACGCGACCCCCTCGCTGGTCATCACCGAGGGCGAGTACCTCGAGCTGGCCGAGCGCTTGGCCGCCCCCCACGGGATCGAGGTCGTCGACGTCGACGGCGAGGACTACGAGCGCCTGCTCGCCGAGGCCTCGCCCGAGCAGCCGCCCACCCTGCACCAGATGCGGCCCGAGGACGACTTCTGCATCGTGTATACGAGCGGGACGACCGGCCGGCCCAAGGGGATCCTGTTCGACGTGCGCTCGGTGATCCAGCACGCGACGGTCGCGATCACCGAGTACGAGATGGACCCCGGCTCGCGCTGGCTGATGGCGATCCCGCACAACTCGAGCGTGCAGATCACGCTGTTGCCGCTGCTGCTCGTCGGCGGCGCGATCGGCTTCAGCGACAGCCGCGGCTTCGATCCCGGCCGCTTCTTCGTCGAGCTGCGCGACCGGCGCGCCACGCACACCTTCCTGGTGCCGACGATGCTCTACCGGGTGCTCGAGGCCGGGCTCACCAAGGACGACGTTCCCGAGCTGCAGACGCTCGGCTACGGGTCGAGCCCGATCCCGCCCGAGCGCGTGGCCGAGCTCGTCGTGCGCTTTGGCCCGATCTTCATCCAGCTCTACGGGATGGCCGAGATCGCCTCGATCGGGACGATGCTGCGCAAATCCGACCACGCGCTGGCCGCCGCCGACCGTAAGGCGCTGTTCGCCGCGGCCGGACGCCCCGGGCACGTCGTCGACGTCCGGGTGGTCGACGACGACGGTCACGACGTCCCGGTCGGCGAGCGCGGCGAGGTGATCTTCGGGACCCCGTACACGATGAAGCGCTACTACAACGACCCCGAGCGGACGGCCGAGGCGCTCGTCGACGGCTGGATGCTCTCGGGCGACGTGGGCGTCTTCGACGAGCAGGGCTACCTGTCGATCGTCGACCGCAAGAAGGACCTGATCATCCGCGGCGGCTTCAACATCGCCCCGTCGGAGGTCGAGAACGTCCTCGCCGGCCACGAGGCGGTGCTCGAGGTCGCCGTGTTCGGCGCCCCCGACGAGGAGTGGGGCGAGGCGGTGATCGCCGCGGTCGCGTTCGGCGGCGGGCGCCGCGCCGAGCCGCAGGAGCTGATCGACTTCTGCCGTCGGGCGGGGCTGCCCTCGATCAAGGTGCCCGAGCGGGTGATGGTCCTCGACGAGTTGCCCAAGAACGCGGTTGGCAAGATCGCCAAGCGCGAGCTGCGCGAGTCGTTCGCGACCTCGTGAGCCTGCGCGACATCGCGATCGTCGGGGTCGGGATGACCGACCAGGCGCGCGAGCTGCCGACCGACTCGCTGCGCGTCTCGCTGCGGGCGGCCAAGGCGGCGTTGCAGGACGCCGGGCTCGAGAAGTCCCAGATCGACGGGATCGCCGCGCGCTGGCCCGGGCCGGGCGGCACCGTCTTTCAGCCCGGGTCCGCCGACTGGGCTGGCCTGCTCGGCACGCCGATCCGATGGATCGGCGACTCCTACCCGCAGGGGATCCCCGGGCTGCTCGACGCCGCGGCGGCGATCTCGGCCGGGCTCTGCCACACCGTGCTGGTCACCGGCGGCCAGGCCGGCGTGATGCGTGCCGAGGGGGGCAAGGTGGCGTCCTACACGCGACCGGACAACGAGTTCGTCGAGCCCTTCGGCTCGTTCACGACCGTGCAGTTCGCGCTCGTCGCCCAGCGCTACCTGCACCGTTATCCGGACGCGCGCGAGGGGATGGCGCTCGCGGCCGCGAGCATCCGCAACAACGGGCACGTCAACCCGCAGGCGGTGATGTACGGCCGTGGTCCCTACACGGCCAAGGACGTGCTCGACGCGCCGCGCGTGGTGGAGCCCTTCAGCCGGCTCGACCTGTGCCTGGCCACCGAGGGCGGTGCCGCGATGGTCGTGACCACCCTCGATCGCGCCCGCGAACTGCGCCAGCCCCCGATCCGCGTCCTCGGCGGCGGGATGGAGTGGGTGCGCCAGCAGTACGTCGACCCGCCCCGGTACGAGGAGGTGTGGGACATCGGCGCCGACGCCGCGCGGCGGGCGTTCGCGATGGCGGGCCTCGGGCCGGAGGACGTCGACATCGCCCAGCTCTACGACGTCAACAGCTATGAGGTCCTGCGCCAGTTCGAGGCGCTCGGATTCTGCGGCGAGGGGGAGGGCGCCGACTTCGTCGCCGAGCGCGGGATCGGCCTGGACGGGGGCTTGCCGACCTGCACCGACGGCGGTGTGATGTCGTTCAGCCACATCGGCTGGGGCGCGCCGACGCTCAAGATCGTCGAGGCGGTGCGCCGGCTGCGCGACGGGGCGAACGTCGCGCTGGTCGCCGGGGCCGGATCGGGCGCCCAGTACTACAACCTGGCGTTGCTCGGCCGAGACGAGCTTGTATGATGATAGATACCCGAGACTGGAGAGGGCTGACATGAGCGACGTGATCACCGCTCCCGAGCAGACGGGCGCGCGTCCGAAGATGACGGGCGTCATCGACGCCGACATTCATCCGATGTTCAAGGCGGGTCTGAAGGACCTGATCCCGTACATGAGCCACACCTGGCAGAAGCGGCTGGGGATCGGGATGTCCGATGACTGGGCGGCGGGCTACGCGACCTCACAGTTCCACCTGCCCCTCGACTATCTGTACATCAACAGCGCCGGAGGGATGCGCGGCGACACCGCGCGCCCGGGGATGGGGCCGGGAACCGATCCCACCTTCATGAGCGAGCAGCTGCTCGACACGTGCGGGATCGAGCGCGCGATCCTGCTCGCCGGCCAGCTGCTGGGGATCGGCGCGATGCCCGACCCGCTCGTCGCCGCGACGATCGCCGCCGCGTACAACGACTGGATGTGCGAGCGCTGGCTGCAGGCGGACGAGCGCTACCGCGGCGGGATCGTCATCGCGCCGCAGGATCCCGACCTCGCCGCCCAGGAGATCGACCGTGTCGCCGACCGCTCGGGGATGGTCGAGATCTTCATGCCGCTGCACACGATCCTCATGGGCGAGCGTCACTACCACCCGATCTACGAAGCGGCGCAGCGCCATGGCCTGCCGATCTGCGTGCACCCGAGCGGGACCGAGCACGTCTTCGCGACCGCGCCGCGGATGGCCGGCACGCCGACCTTCTACCTGGAGTGGCACTCGCTGCTGGGCCAGATCCACCAGTCCAACACCGCGAGCCTGCTCTGCCACGGGACCTTCGAGCGCTTCCCCGAGCTGCAGATCGTTATCGCCGAGGCCGGCTTCATGTGGGCCGCCGAGCTGATGTGGAAGCTCGACCGCGACTGGC
>DATAWZ010000055.1:0-8034 GCA_036266975.1 Solirubrobacteraceae bacterium | reverse complement strand
CGCTCCCGCTTCGCGGCTGCAAATCTTCGCCTGGCGGCGTCCTCGGGAGCCGAAATAGCGCTGCTATTCCGGCTCCCTGCGTCCTGGCCATGCTCGATTTTCGCTCGCGAATCGACGACCGGATTTACAGGAGGCACCACTGGCCCTCGCGGTCGTAGTCGTGTCGCCCGCCGCGCTTGCGCAGCAGGACCACCTCGGCGATCTGCACGCCGCGCTCGACGCCCTTGACCATGTCGTAGACGGTCAGCGCGGCCACCGAGGCGGCGGTCATCGCCTCCATCTCCACGCCGGTGCGCGCGTTGATGCGCGCGCTCGCCTCGAGCGTCACCAGCCCGGCGTCGACGTCGACGCTCGCCTGCACGTCGACGTGGTCGAGCGCGAGCGGGTGGCACAGCGGGATCAGCTCGCCGGTGCGCTTGGCCGCCTGGATGCCGGCGATCCGTGCGGTGCCGAGCACCTCGCCCTTGGGCAGCTCGCCGCGCGCGAGGGCGGCGGCGGTCGCCGGTGACATGCGCACGAGCGCCCGCGCGGTGGCCTCGCGCACGCTCTCGGGCTTGGCCGAGGTGTCGACCATGCGCGCGCGGCCGTGCTCGTCCAGGTGGCTCAACTCGCTCATCTGCAGGTTGATTATCGACGGTCTGCCTCGTTCTCCAGGATCTTGATGCCGAGCGCCCGCGCGAACACGCCCGCCGAGCCGACGATGTCGGCCCACGGCATCGCCGCCCCGCGCAGCTGCTCGATCCCCTGCAGATCGTCCAGCTCGCAGCCGCGCAGCTCGCACGCGCGCAGCGTCGCCCCGCGGAGGTCGGCGCGGGTCAGGTCGCAGTCGTGGAAGCGCACCCGGTCCAGCTGGGCCTCGAGAAAGCCGGTCTCCGTGAGGCGGCAGGATTCGAACGTCACTCGCTCCAAGCGCGCGCCGGCGAACGAGGCGAGATCGATGCGGCAGTCGCGCAGCGTCACGTCGCGCAGGGTCGACTCGGCGAGCATCGCGCCGGTGAGGCGGGTGCCGTGGATGGTCACTCGCCACAGCGAGCCACGCCGGCCATCGATCCCCGCCAGGTCGCAGTCGCGCAGCGCCGTGTCGAGAACGCTGAAGGACTCGAGGCGGGCGCCAGCGGCCTCGACGCCGGCCAGGCGCACCGTCTCCAGACGCAGCCCGCGGGCGTGCGCGCCGTCAAAGCGCGCCCCTTCGATGCCGGTCTCGGCGCAGTACCCGTCGTGCGCGAGGGTACACGCCGCGCCCGGCGCGAGCTGAGCGGGAAGGTCCGGAGGCGTCGGGATCGAGCCGGCGTTCCGCGCCACGGCGAAACCTGGGCGCCGGGCTGCCCCGCTCAGGCCGCCGCGGGCTCGCGCTCGGCCCGCGCGGCGGCGATCAGCGCGCGCACGGCCTGCTCGTCGCCGGCGCGCAGCAGCGCGATCGGGTCCGGTTGTCCGCCGACGATGCCCTCGAAGAACTCCTTGCGGTCCTGGTAGGTCGGCAGCGTGCCCTTGGCCCAGCCGCGCACCTCGTTGAGCAGCACGGCCAGCTGCGCGTAGGGCTCGCCGAACTGCTCGGAGATCTCGCGCTTCATGCGCTTGGCCAGCGCCGGTGAGGCGCCGGCCGTGGAGATCGCGATGGCGAGCGGCCCCGTGCGCACGATCGCCGGCAGGATGAAGTTGCACAGCGGCGGCACGTCGACGACGTTGACGAGCATCGCGCGCTGCTCGGCGCGATCGTAGACCGCGATATTCACGTCGGTGTCGTTGGTGGCGGCGATGGCCAGGAACACGCCCTCCAGGTCCGCGGGCTCCCACGCCCGCCGGCGCCACTCGATCGATCCCTCGGCGGCCAGCGACTGCAGCGATGGCTCGGCGTCGGGCGCCACGAGCACCACGCGGGCGTCGCACGCGAGCAGCCCCTCGACCTTCTCCACGCCCACCTCTCCGCCCCCGACGACCAGGCACGGCCGGCCCCGCAGATTCAGGCAGGCGATGTAGAAGCGCGTGTCGAGCATGTCGCGCACACACGACTGATCGCACGTGCCCAGGCGCAGCTGGCAGACGCATTCTTTGCCGGCGTAGGCCTGTGCGGGCATGGCCTCATGTTAGGGCTTCGAGAAGGCCCGTTGCCCCCGCCTGGGCCCTTATCGGACCATTAGCCCTGAGCGCGACACTGGGCTCATGGTCGGCTCAGCGAGCTCTCGCAGCATCGCCCTCTCCGCCCTGGCCGGGGTGCTCGCCGCCTCGGTGATCACGATCGCCGGCCAGGAGATCTTCGACCACGGCGGACACGGCCGGACGGTCTTCCAGAGCGCACCGGCGATCGGCGGCACCCAGGCGATCTCGACCGCGCCGATGTCGACCGCGCAGCAGATCTACCGCGAGGCCTCGCCGTCGGTGGTCGCCATCCAGGCCACTGCCGAGAGCGCCAGCCCGTTCGGCTCGGGCGGCACCGAGGGCGACAGCGGCACGGGCTTCGTCGTGAACCCGGACGGCCTGATCCTCACCAACGACCACGTGATCAACGGCGCGACGAACATCAGCGTCTCCTTCAACGGAACCGACGGCCCGACCCGCAACGCGACGGTCGTGGGCACCGACCCCAGCAAGGACCTGGCGCTGCTGCGCGTCGATCCCTCCGGCCTGACCCTGCGGCCGCTCCACCTCGGTGACTCGAGCAAGCTCCAGGTCGGCGACTCGGTGTACGCGATCGGCGACCCGTACGGCCTGGACCAGACGCTCACCACCGGCATCGTCTCCGCGCTCGGGCGCACGATCCAGGCGCCCGACGGCGCGAACATCGACGGGGCGGTGCAGACCGACGCGGCGCTCAACCCCGGCAACTCGGGCGGGCCGCTGCTCGACGCCAGCGGGCAGGTCATCGGCGTGAACTCGCAGATCGCCACCGGCGGCAGCGCGCAGGACGACGGCCAGGCCGGCAACAGCGGGGTCGGCTTCGCCATCTCGAGCAACACGCTCCGCCAGGCCCTTTCCGGGCTCGAGCACGGCGGGACCGGCGGGGCGAGCACCGGCGGCAGCGCGCAGTCGCAGCCCGGCGTGCAGACCGTCATCCCGCAGGGCAACGGCTACGGGAACCCGTATGGCTTGGGCCAGGGATACGGCGGTGGCTACGGCGGCGGGTTCTTCCCCTAGACGCGCGCGCCCAGCCTCAGCGCGCCTAGCGCCGCCGCCCGGCCCAGGCCCGCGCCGCCACACGCGCCATCGGGATCGCCCCGTGGCGCCAGCCGCCCTCGCGATCGCGGTCGCGCGCCGAGCGCAACCGGGCCACGGCGTGCGCGGCGCGCAGGAGCGAGTCGTCGTAGGGCCGCCACCACAGCCCGCGGGTGCCCGCCGGATCCCAGGTGATCAGGCGCTCCTTGGTGCCGGCGCGCAGCCCGCTCTCGCCCAGCACGCGCCCGAGCCCGGCGCGCGGCGCCCCGCCCCAGGGGCCGGCCGAGAGCGCCGGCGAGGGCAGGTGGTCGTTGAGCCAGACCATCCCGGCGCGCAGCTCCCGGGCGATCCGCGCACCGCGGTAGCGGTCGGCCGTCCACACCGACGCACCGAGGGCGAGGTCGCAATCGTTGGCCAGCGCGATCGCCTCGTCGGCCGACTCGACCACGGTCACGGTCAACACGGGGCCGCCGATGCGCTCCCGCATGATCCGCATCTGCGGAGTCACCTCGCTGAGCACGGTGGCGCCGTAGAAGGCGCCGGCCAGGCCGGACGGGGCGGCCGGGCCGCCGCAGCGCAGCGTGGCGCCGTGGGCGATCGCGTCCTGGACGAGCTCGTCGACGTGCGCGCGGCGCGCGGGCGAGGCGAGCGGCCCCAGGTCGGTGGCGGCGAGCAGCGGGTCGCCGACGGTCAGCCGCTGGGCGCCGGCCGCGAGCTCGGCGGTGAAGCGCACGGCGACCTCGCGCGCGACGAAGAGCCGCTCGATCGCGCCGTGGGCCTGTCCGGCGGCGGCGAAGCCGGCCCACAGCGCGCCGGCCACCGCGCTGGGGACCACCGCGTCGGCGAGGACGAGCATCGCGTCCTTGCCGCCGAGTTGCAGCACGACCTCGCGCCCGTCCCCCACGCAGGTGCGGGCCACCTTGCGGCCGGTCGCGCGCGAGCCGGTGAAGAAGACCTTGTCGACCGCCGCCTCGGCGAGCGCGACGCCGGTCTCCGGGCCGCCGTGGACGATCCGCACCAGCCCCTCGGGCAGCCCGGCGCGCGCGGCGATGCCGGCCACGCGCTCGCCCGAGAGCGCCGCGCGGCGCGCGGGCTTCAACACCACGCCGTTGCCGCCGAGCAGCGCGCCGGCGAGCTGGGTGAGCGGCTGGGCGAACGGCCCGCTGCCGGCGCCGATCACCGCGACCACCCCGAGCGGCTCGTAGGAGACGCTGGCCCGCTTGACCGGGAACATCGACCGGTGCACCCGCACGCGCTCGCCGCCGAGGATCTCGGCGCCCTCGTCGGCGATCCAGATCAGCGCGTCCAGGGCGGGCAGCAGCTCCAGCGTGGCCACCTCGGCCGGTGGGCGGCCCTGCTCGCGGGCGATGAGGTCGACGAGGTCGTTCCACTCGTCGATCACCGCTTGGGCCATGCGACGCATGTAGCGGGCACGATCCTCCAGCCGCAGCAGCGCCCACAGCGGCTGGACCTGCCGCACGCCCGCCACGAGCGGGGAGATTCCCTCGGGGGACAGCACCCGCACGCGGCCCAGCGATTCGCCGGTGGCCGGGTTGAACGACTCGTGAACACCCTCCGCGACCGCCATCGGCGCGGCTGATTCTAGTTGCGTGGCGTGCCGCACACGATCGCCGCCGGCCGCGGCAGTGCGCCGGTTCGTGTGCAGCAGGTGAAACGTCGCGTAACAATTCGCACAAATACGGTTTGGGCTCCGAGCCCCGGGGGATAGGTCTGCGCGAGCCGCAGGTTCAATCAACGGTCAGGAGGCACAAATGGCTCGCAGACGGCCGACCCCCTCGCAGGTCGCGGTGGGGATCTCATGTGCCGCCCTCGTGGCGGCACTCGGCGGCGTATCCGACGCCGCATCCGCGGTGTCCTCGCTCATCAACGGCCACGACATCAAGCCCGGCACGGTCGCTCACAAGCAGATCGGCAAGCACGCGGTGCTCGGCAACAACCTCGGCAAGAACGCGGTGGCGTCGGTCGACCTCTCGCGCGGGCTGCGGGCAGAGATCGCCGCCCACGGCAAGACCGGACCGCAGGGGCCGCAGGGGCCGCAGGGGCCGCAGGGGCCTGCGGGCGCGCAGGGTCCCACCGGGCCACAGGGTCCGGCCGGCGCGGCGGGCGCGAGCGGGGCCAACGGGGAGAACCCGGGTGTCCCGGTGGTCAACGTCCCGACGATCGCCGCAAGCAGCGGTGACAACACGGGCGGTACGACTCCGGCCAACCCCGACTCGGGAGACGCCGGCGACCAGGGCTGGTACTTCTCGGGCGACGGGTCGGGCGGTTCGGCCGCGCTCGCGGGCGGCGAGCTGGAGCTCTCCGGATCCGGCGTCGACGGCAACACGGCGCAGGGCGGGATCGGCATCGCCAAGGCGTTCGACAACGTGCCGCTCGGCCAGCTGGACGCGCTCAGCTACCAGTGGCACGTCGACCAGGTCAACGGCATCCAGGCGCCGACGATCCACATCACGGTGACCGGCCTGACGAGCAACTCGACGTTCGGCAGCGGGTTCTCCAACCTCGTCTACTCCCCGGGTCTGGACGGGGTGACCGTCGATCAGAGCGCCGTCTACCAATCGGATGGGTTCGCTCCGGGCGCCGAGTGGTACTCGACCGACAACTCGAGCGTCACGGCACCGGGCGGGATGCAGGACCGTGAGCCGCTGAGCTATTTCGTCACCAACAACCCCAACGCGTCGATCGAGCAGATCAGCCTGGACAACGGCGGTTCCTCGGGAGGCTCGGGATCGTTCTCGGCCGGTGCCGATGACCTCATCCTCGGGTTCACCGGCTCGACGTTCGCTCGGTACGACTTCGACGCGTGACGCCCGCGCGGCCGGGGTGACCGCCTGACCCCGGCCGTGGTTGTTAGCGTGCCGCGCGTGTCCGCCGTGTCTGACATCACGCCCTTCCGCGTCGCGGTGCCCGACGCGGACCTGCAGGACCTGCGCGAGCGGCTGGCCCGCACCCGCTGGCCCGAGCGCGAGACCGTGACGGACTGGTCGCAGGGGATCCCGCTCGACTACGTCAGGGAGGTCTGCGACTACTGGGCCCGCGAGTACGACTGGCGCCGGTTCGAGGCGCAGCTGAACGGCTACGAGCAGGGCCTGACGAACATCGACGGGGTCGACATCCACTTCCTGCACGCGCCCTCGGCTGAGCCCGACGCGCGCCCGCTGATCATCACCCACGGTTGGCCGGGGTCGGTCGCCGAGTACATCGACGCGATCGAGCCGCTACGCGACCCGCCCGCCCACGGCGGGGAGCGCTCGGACGCCTACCACGTCGTCGTCCCCTCGCTGCCCGGCTACGGGTTCAGCGGCAAGCCAGCCGAGCCCGGCTGGGGGATCCCGCGGATCGCCGCGGCGTGGACCGAGCTGATGCGCCGCCTGGGCTACGAGCGCTTCCTGGCCCAGGGCGGCGACTGGGGCTCGCTCGTCACCACCCACATGGGCCACAGCCAGACCCACGCCGTGGAGGGGATCCACATCAACATGGCGATCTGCAGCCCGCAGGCGCTGCTCGCGCTCGGCGAGCCAACCGAGCGCGAGACGCGCCAGCTGGGCAACTTCACGACCTATCTGGAGTGGGAGAACGGCTACTCCCAGGAGCAGTCGACCCGGCCGCAGACCCTCGGCTACGGCCTGACCGACTCGCCCGCCGGCCAGTGCGCATGGATCCTCGAGAAGTTCAAGGCCTGGACGGACTGCGACGGGCACCCCGAGAACGTCATCGGGCGCGACAAGCTGCTCGACAACATCACGCTCTACTGGCTGACCGCGACCGCCGCGTCCTCGGCGCGGCTGTACTGGGAGAGCTACAAGGCCGTGCTGGGCGACTTCACCGAGGTCACCGCGCCCGCGGCCTACGCGTGCTTCCCGCACGACCTGTTCACGTTCACCGAGCGCTGGGCGCGCACGCGCTACACCGACCTGCGCTACTACAGCGAGCCCGAGCGCGGCGGCCATTTCGCTGCGCTCGAGCAGCCCGAGCGCTTCGTCGCCGAGGTTCGCGCCGGCCTGCGTGCGGTCCGCTCGGACGCCGCCTGAGCCCCGGCGCCTGGCCTTGCAGGCTCACGTGTCCTTCGCGAGGGCGCGGCGCAGGCGGGGGATGCAGCCCTGCCTGATCTCCTCGGCGGTCATGTGGAGCACCTGATAGCCGCCCTCGCGTAGGAGGACGTCGCGGCGCTGGTCGTTTTCGCGGGTGCGTACGCGGCGGTGGCCGGGGCCGTCGACTTCGACGACGAGCTGTTCCCAGAGGAAGTCGACTTCGATCTGTACGGCGCCGAGGGTGACCTTGACGTTGATCTGCGGCTCGGGCAGGCCGGCGTTGCGGGCATCGTTCAACAGGCGCCCTTCGAGTTGGCTGCGCAGCCCGGCACTGCCGTGCTCGTGCAACTCCAGGGCGGCGTGCAGGACGTCCAGGTGGCGTTTGCCGTTGGCGCGCTGGGCGGCGGCGCGGATCGCCCGGGGGTTCAGGCGGTCTTGGTAGGCGGCTTCGTGCATGAGGTTGGCGAGCTCCTCGGGGGTGAGCACGTCGGTGAGGTCGACCAGTAGGCGGGGGATGGTGGTGACCGGGATCGCGCGGTACTCGGTGAGGTCGCGGGGGTCCAGGCGGTTGCAGGCGTGGATGCGTACGCCGTCGCGCTGGTGGGTGCGCCCGCCGGGCACGAGCACGTCGCAGCCGTGCTCGCGTCGCCGGCACAGCCGGTAGAGCAAGGCCAGGGAGATGCCGGTCAGGCGTGCGTGCGGGCCGGCGGAGCGCACGGCGGCGAGCCAGACGCCCTCGGGGGAGAGCGCGGTGTGGCCGACCGCGTACACCCCTCGGTGCACGGGGTGCAAAATGCCGCGGCGGACCAGGTTGCGGATCGCGTTCCTGGTG
>DATAWZ010000054.1:0-17415 GCA_036266975.1 Solirubrobacteraceae bacterium | reverse complement strand
ACGGGCTCGGCTCCGCCGCGACGGTCGCTCATCCCACCCGGTCCTGGGGAGAACTCACGGCCACCAGTGGGGAGAAAAGATGGCCGCCGGTGGGGAGAACCGATGGCCGTACTTGGGGAGAAACCGATGGCCATTGACACGAGGAAGCGCGGCTGACGCAGCCGACCGTCGTTCGTCCACTCGGCGAACCCGATCTGAGCCACCACATCGGGGCGAGTCCAATGCGTGCCCTTGGGGATCGGCCGTGCATCCACGAACGGCGGTTCGGGCGTCTGACGTTTGCGCAGCCGGGCGCCGAGCTCGCGGAGCGTTGCCAGCGTGTACCCGGTCCCGACCTTGCCCGCGTATCTCAACGTGCCGTCCTCGTAGTACCCCACCAGCAGCGCGCCGAAGTCGGGTCGGCTGCCGGAGGGATCCGTGTACCCGCCGATCACGAACTCCTGCTCCCACACGCATTTGAGCTTTAGCCAGTCCCTGGAACGGCCAGCGACGTACGGCGCAGCCACGCGCTTGGCGATCAGGCCTTCCCAACCCGCCCGGCACGCCTGCGCGAACCGCTGCTGGGAGTCCTCGCGCCACGCCTCGCTGAGCTGTAGCGCCACGCTCGGCCGGATTGCGCCCTTCAGGCTCGCGCGCCGTTCGAGCAGGGGCAGATCTCTGAGATCGTCGCCGTCGAGCTCGAGCAGGTCAAACACGCAGTACACGACGGGATTCGCCGCCACGCGCTCGGCGGAGGGGCTCGTGACCCCGAGGCGTTGCTGCAGGCGGCTGAACGACGTCTGCTTCCCGTCGAACGCGACGACCTCGCCGTCGAGCACGAGCTCGCGGTGCGGCTGGCTCAGCAGCGCGCTGCGGACCTCAGGGTAGGTGCCGGTGAGGTCCTTGGCCGTGCGCGACTCGAGCCGCACCTCGCCGCCATCTCTGCGCGCGACACAGCGCTCACCATCAAACTTGCGCTCGAGCAGCCAGTCCTCGCCGAAGTCGCGGCGGTCGGTCAGGGTCGCGAGCATCAGCCCGATCGGCACGACCGTCATCGTCACACAAGCTCCGTGCGGGCGACGAGTACGGGGCGTAGGATTGCGCGGAGCTGTGAGAGCCCTGATCGTGGGAGCTGGCGCTGTCGGCGGCTTTCTTGCCGCACAGCTCGCAGACGGCGGCGACGACGTTGCCGTGCTGGCTCGGTCCGCGCGCGCGGACGGACTGCGCCAGGACGGGCTACGCGTCCGCGAGGGGTCAGCGACCAGAACCTACCGGCCGCGTGTGCTCACGGCATCAGAGCTCAAGCCGGAGTTCGACCTTGTTGTGCTCGCAGTCAAGTCGGACGCGATCGATGGCGCGATCGACGACGTCGCTCCCGCCGTCGGCCCGTCAACGGCCGTCGTTCCGTTCCTGAATGGCATGCGCCACGTCGAACCGTTGGTGTCGCGATTCGGAAGCGCGGTACTCGGCGGGGTGTTGCGGATCGCGACCGAGCTTCAAGACGACGGAGCGATCCTCGTGATCGCGCCCATGTTCGAGGTCGAGATCGGCGAGCTGGCGAGTCCGTCGGCCCGGCGCGTCGGGGATATCGCGGCGCGGTTCAGGGCAGCAGGCGCGCAGGTCACTATCCCGGCCGACATCGTCGACGAAGTGGGTGTTCATCGCCTCGATCGGCGCCGCCACATCGCTCACACGCGCCTGTGTGGGCGAGATCGTCGCCGTCCCCGGTGGCGCGGCATTCTCGCGATCGATCCTGGGCGAGGCGGCCGCCACCGCGGCCGCCGCCGGCCACCCGGTGTCGCCCTCTGCGCTCTCCGCCACCGAGCACGTCCTCACCACCGAAGGCTCCCCGACGACCTCGTCGCTCTCGCGTGATCTGATGGCCGGTCATCGCACCGAGGTCGAGCCGGTCCTCGGCGATCTCGTCGCGAGCGCCGACGCGACCGCTACGCCCACGCCTCTACTGGCGCTCGCCGCGCTCGCGCTGCGAATCCACAACCGGCGGCTCGACGCCGCTGGCGGCGCGTGAGCCATCCCGATCGCCGGGCCGCACCGCCCACCAGAACGACCTAGTCTAGGACGGTCGTACTAGACAGCGGGCGCGCTGCCGCGTAGGATGCCCTCGCTAAGACGGTCGTCCTAAAGGCGGAAAGGGGCCTGAGAGATGCGCGGAGCCACATCATGAGCGAACTGCCCAACATCGTGCTCGTCCATGGCGCCTGGGCGGACGGGTCCAGTTGGAGCGAGGTGATCAAGCCGCTCCAGGCTGAGGGCTACAACGTCACCGCGCCCCAGTTTCCCGAGACGTCGCTCGCCGACGACGTCGCGCGCCTGCGACACGTTCTCGAGCGCCAGCCCGGCCCGACGGTCGTCGCGGGCCACTCCTACGGCGGCCAGATCATGACCGCGCTCGGCACCGACGCGCCGAACGTGGCCGGCCTGGTCTACATCGCCGCGTTCGGACTGGACGAGGGCGAGTCGCTCGGGGCACTCCTGGGAGGCGGGCCGCCGACGCCCTCGCTCGCGCATCTGCTCGTCGATGAGCAAGGCTTCGCCTGGATCCCCGAGGAGGACTTCGTCAATCACTTCGCGGCCGACGTCGACCCGGCGAATGCACGAGTTCTGTGCGCGGTTCAGCAGGGCCTCTCCATGAGCACGTTCGAGGACGTCATGGGGGTGCCCGCCTGGAAGTCGCACCCCGCGTGGTACCTCGTGGCGACCGACGACCAGGCGATCCCGCCAGACGCCGAGCGCATGTTCGCGCAGCGGATGGGGGCGACGACGGTCGAGGTTCCGTCAGGGCATCTCGTGATGGTCTCGCATCCCGACGAGGTCGCGAAGCTGGTCAGCGCCGCGGCGCCGATCAGTCGGGAAGGCCGGTAACCGACATCGTGGCCCAAGTGCCGCCTTCATCAGGCAGCTGCTCGCCGACCGCGGCTCCGGGAATGTCCCCCGTGAAGCGGTACAGGGGCCAGCCGGCGTACGTGACCACACGACCGCCGCCGGCGGGGTTGAGGTCGGTGCCAAGCAGGGACCGGCGCGCGCCTCCCGAGGCGATGACCTTCTGCCCGGGCGTCACGAGCAGAGGCCTCCATACGAAGGCGCAACCGCCGGTGCACGTGACCTTGCGGTCCTGGTCGGATGTGAACGCATAGAGCGTGTCTCGGTGGCCGTCGATGAGGCTCGTGCCGATGCCGGACAGGCGGCCGGTCGTGACCTGGACGATCGCCCCGGGGGTATCCGCGGCCGACGCTGGGGGCCGCGAGGGCGGCGCGATCGGGGTCGCTTGACCGCACCCCGCGACGGCAAACGCGCCGGCTACCAGCATCAGTGACCCGCCAACTCGTCTCACCCTCCTCCTCTCCGCCGGCCTTACGGTCTCTACGCCCGATTTTGCGGCGACGGCAGGGTACGAGCGCGGGGGTTGCGGTTTTGTTGCGAGGGCGCCCGCGGTGGTCTCGGCCACCGCTACGCCGACTCCGCCAACTCGTCGGCCGCGCCCACTGCGCTCCCGCCTGAGGACGCGGGTACTCCCCATGCCGCGTCGGTGGCCCGAGCCCGATCGGCACCGCGCAGGGTGGTGTACTTCTTCACTGCCTCGGCGCGGTTGGCGGCTCGCAGCCGGCGCAAGATCGCGGAGACGTGCGTCTTGGCCGTCTGTGGTCCGATCGACAGCTCGGTGGCGATCTGGCCGTTGGTCTTGCCGTCGGCCAGGAGCTCGGCGATCTCCAGCTGTCGCGGGGTCAGCAGCGTGCGCAGCCGCGACTCGGCCGGCAGCGCAGGGCGAACGCAGGCGACGGCCGCCTCTGGCGATGAGCGCGCGAGCTGCAGCTCCGAGTCGGCCACCAGTCGACAGTCCTGTCCGAGCGCAGACAGGACCTGGTTGAGGTGTGCCGCCAGGCGGCGCTGGCGGACCATGGTCAGCGTCCGTGCATAGGCGCAGCCGACCCCGTCGGCGAGCATCGCCAGGAGGTCTCGGTCGAACTCGTCGACTTCGCGCGGATGCGCGCCGCAGTCGGCGTGCAGAAGCCCGATGACCCGCCCCTCGGGCATGATCGGCGCGGCCACGTAGGAGTGGGGGCCGGTCTCCGCGAACGGCCCGCGGTCGGCTAAGACGCCGTCGACGATCAGCGGCGCCCGACGCCGCACCACCTCGGTCTCGGGTGCGAGCCGGTCCAGCCGTTGGCCTGCGCCACGGATCTGGGCCGTCCACTGCGCTTCGCCGTCGAAGTGCGCGGACTCGGGGATCCAGCGCGCGCCATCAACGCGGCTGATGATCGCCCGCGAGAATCCGCAGCGACAGAGCTCGACGGGAATGCGGTCGATCATCTGGGCGGTCGAGGAGATCGCGCGCAACCGCGTCAGCGCCTGCTGCACCGACGCCACCGCCAAGCGGCGGTGGGCTTGCTCGGCCTCGGCGAGCTCACGCTGGAGCACCGCGATCGTGCGAAGGCGCTCGGCGCGCCGGTGCACGGTCACGGGGTCCGGACAGGGCCGCGCGAGCACGTCGCAGACCCGCTCGAAGGCGCGGCCCAGCGCATTCCCGGCGTCGGCGAACCCATATGGCCCCCCGCGCACCGCCAGTTCGGGAGCCGCGAGCTCCTCGGCGGTGGCCGCCGCCACAGTGGAGATACGCGCGCGCAGCCGCGCGTCCTGGAGCGGCTGGCCCTCGGTCTGCCATCGGTCCACGGGCGGCTCATTCGAGCCGGCGAGGTGGGCTAGCGTGCGCTGCGACATCCGTGCTCGACGAGCGGGCCGGGCGCGGGCGTGCGGTGGCGACGGAGCGCTTCGCTGCGTGGGTCGGCGGGAGCCAGGAGATCGAGCAGTCGGTCCATCGCCTGTTCGTCATCGTGTCCCTCACCGCAGCGCAGATAGCGCTCGATGGCGGTGGGGTCGTTGCAGCGCAGCACGGCCGAACGCAACTGGCCATCGAGCCAGTGACGCCACTCGACGATCAACGGAAGCTCCGAGCGCGAGACGAACTGCCCCCGGTAGAGCTCGAGGGAGGCGTGGAGACGATCGTCCTCGAGCAGCCGTTGCAGCTCGACGATGTCCGAGCGAACCGAGTCGGCGAGACGATACGGGCGCGTCTGCACGATCGGACCGACGCACTGGCGCAGGCGCGAGACCTCCGAGCGAACGGTCACTGACTTGCCGCGCTCGCCGTAGAGGGCGATGGCCAGCGCCTCGGCGCTCCAACCCTCGGGCCGAATCGCCAGCAGGGCGAGCAGCTCGGCGTGACGCACCGAAAGCATCCTCGGCCCGCCCGCGGAGATGAGTGTCGGGTACTCGCCGCGCAGCAGATGAAGCTCCACGGTCGTACCGGCGGGCACGGGCGCGCTGCGCACGAGCTGGCTCTCGGCGAGCCGCGCGGCCGCGGCCACGAAGCCGAGGCTGTGCGGGTGGGCCGTGTCCGCCAGCCCGCTCAGATCGATGACGCCGACCACCTCCCTGGTCAGCGGGTCGCGCACCGGCGCCGCGCTGCACGTCCAGCCGTGGACCCACTCGGCGAAGTGCTCGGTGGAGAAGACCTGCAGGGGATGGCGCTCGGCGAGCGCGGTACCAATGGCATTCGTGCCGACCGAGCGCTCGCTCCAGTTCGAGCCGAGATCGGCGTGCATGCCGACGGCGTCCTGGAGGGTCTGCGGATGGCCGTAGCGCCAGATCACCGAGCCGTCCCGATCACAGATGAGCACCAGCTGGCGCGTGTCGTAGACGAGCTCGTCGAACAGATCGCGCAGCAGCGGCTCGGCCTCTCTGAGCGGGTGCTGCTCCCAGCGGGCGGACGCCTCGTTGGCGCTCATCACCGACGGCGCGGTCGCATGGTCGGGATCGACTCCGGTCGAGCAGCTCCGCTGCCAGGAGCGTCTGATCACCTCCCTGACGGGCTGGGCCGGCTCCTGGCCCATCAAGACGTCGGCGCGGGCTCGCGCCACCGAGCACGCCAGCGTGCGCCACTCGCCGCCGGCATCAAGCGCGAGCCAGGGACTCGCATTCCGGCAGATGCTCATCTCGGCGACGCTACGCTCAGCGCCGATCCGCGTCATCGGTCGCTGTGACCAACCCCCGGCGAGCTCGTGTTGTGTGCGGGGAACAACGGCAGGCGCTGCGGGCCGGTACGGATGCCGGTGGCGACGAGCAGTTCGATGATGCACGCGACCGAGCGCAGGTCGCAGCCCGTGCGCGTGGCGATCTTGTTGATGCGGTAGTGGGCGGTGTTGACGTGGATGCCCAGCGCGGCGGCCGCCGTGGTGACGTTCATGTCGGCGCGCACGTAGGCCAGGAGGGTGTGCACCAGCGTGCCGCCGGCGGCCAGGTCGACGTCGACGAACTCGCGCACGGCCGGCGAGACGAGCCGACGGGCGGTCTCGTCGCCGCTCATCGTCATGTAGTCGAACGCCGAGATCCGCGGCAGGGCGAGCAGCCCGCCCGCGGGGAGCATTCGTGCATAGCTGGTGTTGGCCTCGACGTAGGCCGACGCGATGCCGCCGAGCCCGTCGTGAACGGTGCTCACGCCCATCGCCAGCAGCAGTCCCTCCTCGGCGAGACGGCTCACGGACTCCGCGAGCCGCTCGATGAACGGGTCCAGTTCGCCCTGGGACATCGGCGCAACGACCACGATCTCGCCCTGGCGTACGACGGCCAGCGGCGCGAGAGCCAGTCGCGTGCAGCGTGCGATCTCGGACGCTGCTCCCCGCAGGGCGGAGGGCTCGGGGGCCGGCCCGGTCGGCGCGCCGGCCGCGACGACGTACGACCGATCCGCGGCAATCCCCGCCGCACGCGCAGCGTCCAGGTGCGGCCCCGGTGCCGGAACGCGGCCGGCGAGCAGGTCCTCGAGCAGGTCGCGGCGCATGCTCTCGTTGGTCGCCGAGTGCAGCTGCTCGATCTCGAGGTAGATGTCGGCAGCGTGGGTGGTGGCCACGTGGAAGTACTGCGCCACGCGCTCGACCAAGTCGAGCACCGCGCGCTGCGAGGGCTCGTCGACGGCCATCGCAGCGACCGCCTGCCACAAGACGTCCTCGCCAACGTGGAAGGCGTGGATGAAGTCGGCCACCGACACCTGGCCGAGCCGCCGGGCGGCGTGCTCTCGGATGAACAGCAGGTCCGCGGGCGAGACGCCCCGCTGGCGGCGAAAGCTGCGCACCACGTTGGTGTAGTGGGCCGAGACGTGGCGTTCGACATCTCGGCGGAACGTCTCGCTGTGGTTGCCCATATAGACCGGAATCTGCTCGCGGATCGCCTGCGAGCCGGCCCGGGTCAACTCGGCCAGGCGCGCATCGAGGCTGTCGATGATCCGCTCGCGAGCCTCCTCGGCCGCGCCGTCACGGCCGCCCGCCGCGCCCGGGCTGAGATCGAGACGAGATCGAGTCATCTTCGGCGCTCCATGGATCGAGGTCAGCCTACGCCGTGGGACCCACCCGCAGGCGCACCGAGGGCCAGGAGCTGCAACAAGACCGCAACCCGGTAGGCCCTACCGTGCGCCGGCACTTCCACGAAGTCGGGAGAAAGGGTAATCCGTGTCAGCCAGCCATCGCACCACCGGGACGGCGAGCGAGAACGAGTCGCTCGTGCTCCTGTTCGTCATTCCCCTCCTGCTGTCGATCGCCACGACCGCGGCCGGCATCATCTCCGGCGCGGTCGTCGTCGTGCTGCTCGGGGTCTTCGTGGTCCCGGCCGTGCTCGTGTACGGGATCACGCCCGTGCTTTCCGCCGCCGTCCGGCGGGGCCGCCGTCCGGTTCGCGCGCGCCACGCCACACCCGCGCCGGCCACCCGCCCGGACGCGCTCGTCGAGGAGGAGCCGGAGCGCCTGGCGTTGGCTGCGTAGCACCCGCCGAGCTGTGGCGCCTCCTATCCGGTGGGCGTCCAGCTGGCGGGGAGGGACTTCACGTTGTTCAGGAAGTTCGACATCGCGTAGGTCGGCTCGCCGATCTCGACGTCGGGCATCTGCGTGTAGACCTCCCGGATCGCTTCGCGCACGAGCCTGCGTCCCAGCTCCGCCCCGATGCAGAAGTGCGGGCCCCCGCCGCCGAACGCCTGGTGGCGGGTGTTGTTGGTGCGGGTGATGTCGAAACGGTCGGGGTCCTCGAAGACGTCCTCGTCGCGGCTGCCCGAGAGGTACCAGAGGATGACCTTGTCGCCTTTCTCGATGCGCTTGCCGGCGAGCTCGTAGTCCTCCAGCGCCGTGCGGCGGAAATGCACGATCGGCGGCCGGTAGCGCAGGATCTCCTCGACGGCCCCCTCGATGCGATTGTCGAAGTCCTCGAGCAGCAGCGCCTTCTGGTCGGGGTGACGCTCGAGCAGGATGAAGGCGTTGCCGATCGTGTGGCCGGTCGTGTCGTTGACCGCGCCGGCGAGCAGGGTGAAGAAGCGGGCGATCTCATCGTCGGTCATCCGGCGGCCTTCGAACTGGGCCTGCACCAGCCAGGTGAGCATGTCGTCGCCGGGCGTGACCCGTCGGTGCTCGGCGAGCTCCAGCGCGACCGCGCTGAGCTCCTGCGCGGCGCTGCCGATCACCTCCAGCGGGGTCATCGTCTCCAGGTGCTCCTCCTCGTTCCAGGCGACGACCTGCAGCGCTGCCCTGGTGACGCGCTCGCGAACGGCGTCGTCCTCGACGCCGATGTAGTGGGCGTAGACCCGACCGGGCAACGGCTTGGCGAGGTCCTCGACGAGATCGCCCTGACCCTTCGGGGCCATCTCGGCGACGACGGCACGGGCGTGCTCGTGCAGCCAGTCGTTCATCTTGCGCATGTTGCGCGGGGAGAACGCGCTCTGAACGATCCCGCGCAGTTGGGTGTGGGCGGGAGCGTCGAGGTGAATGAACGAGAACACGTCGCCCGCCTCGGGCGGCAGGTCCTCGAGGAAGATGCCGCTCGCGCTGCTGAACACCTTCGGGTTGCGCGAGATCTCCTGGATGTGTGCGTGCTTGGTGATCGCCCAGAAGCCCGGGGAGTTCTCGTCGGGCGGCATCAGCAGCGACTCGGCCGGCGGATGCCAGGAGACCGGATCGTTCTCGCGCAGCCAGCGGAACGCGGCCTCGCGCTGTTCTCGTGGCTGCCCCCAGAAGGCGAACGTGTGGAGATCCGTCGCGACTGGTGTGGCGCTCATTTCTCTCTCCTCCCTCCCAGCGGAACCGGTAGCTCAGCCTACCTGTCTCGTAAATTTGAGGGCGGCGCTGGCCGGCTAGGCGTCGGGCCGCTCGCCGCGGCGCCAGAACGCGAAGCGCAGACCCTCGCACCCGACGCACCCGATGCAGGCCGTGCAGTTGTTGCAGCCCACGCAGCCCAGGCACCAGGCGCAGCCGGCGCAGGCCACCGACAGCACCATCATCGCGCAGCCCGCCACCGCGGTGCTGAGCACGGTTCCCGCGCTGCCCGCGGTCGCCACCGAGGCGATCGTCCCCGTGCTGCCGGCGGTGGCCACGCTCCACGCGGTGCCGGCACTGCCGGCCGTGAACACGCTGTTTCTGGTCCCCACCGCCATGGCCGTCATGGCGCTGTCGCTGGTGGCCACCGATCCGACGGTGAGTGGGCTCGAGCGGGTGAGTAGGCTGAAGAGCGGTCGCTCTGCGCTGAGTCCTCGGCGCTTCACGCCGCGGATGATCGCCGATCCGGCCTCATCGCAGCGGCGACCTCGGGGTGAGCGAGCCGGATCACGCTCGCACTCGCCGCGAGCGCGGGCGGAATGGTCAGCGCGAGGTCGCTCAGCCGGTACACGAGCACCGCGGGGACGGCCGCATGCAGGGGCACGCCGACCCACGTGAGCGCGATCGAGAGCAAGGCCTCCGTCGCGCCGGCGCCGGCCAGCGGCAGAGTGCGCCGAGTCAGCAGGTAACCGGTCGCGTGAGCGAGGATCAGTCGCGCGAGGGAGATGTGGACGTGGCACAACCTCAGCGCGGCCCACAGCGCGGCGATGTCCCCGGCCCAGTAGAGCGCCACGCCGCCGAAGACCACCGCGCCGCGACGCGGACGGCGCGCGAGCTCCAGCGTCCGCCGGACGGCGGCGAGCGTCTCCTGGACCCAGCGGGCCGTGGTCAGGCGCTCGGCGCGGAGGGCCGCGACCACCACCGGCACGGCGAGCACCGGGACGAGGATCGCCCACGGCATGGATTCGCTCTCCGGCACTCCGTGGGCACCGAGCAACAGCAGCGCGCAGACCCACGCCACCGGGGTGAGGACCGCCATCTCGGCCAGGGCGAGCGCGACGCTGGAGATCCTCGCCTGCTCGCGGCTCACGCCCACTCCGTGCAAGACCGCGCGATCGACGCCGAAGCCGGCCGGCATCGGCAGGGCGCCAAAGCCGGCGAGGAGGGCGGTCGTCGTCTCGCGCCATCGCAACGCCGGACCCTCGCGGAGGTTGAGCATACGACGGTGCGCGGTCATGTACGCGGCGTAGCCGACGAGATGGGCCCCGAACACCGCGACGAGCAGCGACCAGTCCGCGTGCCGCAGCGGCAGAACGCTTGGCCGCCAACCCGCGAGCAGCGCCAACAGCGCGAGCACCGCCACCGACAGCGTGAGCGAGACGGCCGCGAGCAGCGTCCGACGCCGGGCCGTGGCAACCAGGCGCGGCAGCCGAGGGACGGGGCGCAGTGAAGCCGGTCGCACCCTCGGGACGGTCGAGAGGAGGTGGGGGCTCGACGCTGCCATCTGCCGCTCGAGGTTGTCGTCCGGGTGGGTGAGGGGCCCTCACACGCGGTGGGTGATTCAGAGCGACCCGGGCGCACTGCGAGGGCAAATCACCAGAAGCGTGTGACGTCTGATCACACGGCCGGACCTGAGCCTTCCCGTATGCCAACGCCTGTGACCCTCCCCACCAGCCCTCCACGCACCGCCTTCGTGCTCTCCGGGGGCGCCAGCCTCGGAGCCGTTCAGGCGGGAATGCTGCACGCCCTCTACGAGCGCGGAATCCGCCCCGACCTGCTCGTCGGCACCTCGGCCGGCGCGCTCAACGCCGCCTACATCGCCTCGCGACCTGCGAGCGTGGATACGTCGATCGAGCTCGGGCACGTCTGGCGCGGCCTTCACCGCCAGGACATCTTCCCGCTCCATGCCCCCACGCTGATCGGCGGCCTGGGCAACCACCAGGACCATCTCGTTCCCGACCGGCCGCTGCGCCGACTGGTCGCCCGGCACCTGCAGCTCGACCGGCTCGAGCACGCCGAGGTGCCGCTGCACCTGATCGCCTTCGACCTGCTCAGCGGGGAGGAGGTGCGTCTGTCACAGGGATCCGCCGAGCAGGCGGTCCTCGCCGCCGCCGCCATTCCCGGGGTGCTGCCCGCGGTGCCGTGGGGCAAGCGGCAGCTCGTCGACGGCGGGGTCGTCAACAACACCCCGATCTCCCACGCGGTCGAGCTCGGCGCCGAGCGCATCTTCGTGCTCTCCACCCAGGACCCGACCGCGCGCGGGCTGCCCACCCCGCCCCGAGGCGCGCTCGACGCGGCCGTGCACGCGTTTTCGCTGATGGTCGACGCGCGGCTGGAGGCCGACCTGGCCCGCTACGCCGACGCCTCCGAGCTGATCGTGCTGCCGGCCGTCAACCCCGGACACGTCCAGCCGACGGACTTCGACCACGCCAGCCGTCTCATCGGTGCTGCGCTCGAGGCCGCGCGCGCCGCCCTCGACGCCACGCCGATCGCGCACGAGCTGGCCGCGTGACGCTGAGGGTCGATCCCCGGCATTGGAGCTGTCGGGACGGCTCATCCTTTCCCCCCCAATCGTCACGCCTGAGCTCACACCCCGAGGTGGTCGCGCCAGTAGTCGGTCAGGAACACGCCGTCGGGATCCATGCGCGCGCGCAGGGCCAGCCAGTCCATCCAGCGGGGATATTGGGCGGCGAGCTGGTCGGTCCACGCGCCGGGCAGGTGTTTGCCCCAGTGCAGGCGGAAGGGAATGCCGTGGTCGCGCAGGAGCCGCCAGAACTGCGGGAAGAAGGTCTCGTGGGGGTCGGCGGCGTTGGCCGCGTACCAGTAAACATCGAGCCGGAAGGCGCCGTCGCGCCACTCGTCGTGTCCGTTGGAGTGGCCGGGGTGAAGCCAGCCGGCGTGGGGGGGTGCGGCGTACAGCTCGTACGCGTACAGGCCGGTGCGCCCGTAGGCCTCGCGGCTGTCGGCGGGCGCGGCGAAGTACTCGCGCACGAGCCGCACGACCTCGCCGGCGCGCGGCAGCGGTGACCACAGCTCGGTGAACTCGGTGGCCAGCAGCACGTCGCTGGCCTGGTTGTCCATCGGCAGCCCGTGCCAGCTCCAGTCGCTGAAGGCCTGGGGCTCGCGGTGGTGCATGCCGCGTTTGTGGGTATCGACGGGGAGGACCAGGTCCAACAGCATCGGGAACAGCCGGGGGATCGCACGCTGCAGCGCGGGCGTGAGCGGCTGCAGCGCGGGAACGGACCGCGCCACGGTGCGCAGGGCCGAGCCCAGGGCGCGGGCCAGCGCCCGACCTCGCGGGCGCAGGTGGCCGTCGGCGCTGAGCCGCGCCAGTACGCGGTCCAGGTGCTCGGTGTGCTCGCGCAGGACCTGCTGGGCGTGCTCGAGGTCCTCCAGGTTGCCGAACAGCGTGTAGAGCAGACCGATCAACGGTTCGGCGAACAGGGGCCAGGCGGTGAACTGCTCGTAGCGGACCGGGAGAAACCCCGGCTCCGGCCGGGTCCGCTGGGCCTGCCAGATCAGCAGGCGCTCGGCGCCGCGTTGGGGCCACCACTCCAGCCGCGTGTACTCGACACCGCGCAGGAAGTCCTCCAGCGACGGGCGCCCGAAGCCGCCGGGCCCGAAGACGTCGACCGCCGACCGCGCCGGGATGGTGATCGCCTCCTGACCGCTGATCGTGAAGGCCTCGATGCACTGGAAGGTGACCGTCGAGATGACGCCCAGCAGGCCCATGCTCGGCAGCACCGCGTCGAACGCGCCGCGATCCTCGTCGTCACGGGAGAGGACGTGCACCTCGCCGCGTCCGTCGACGATGCGCACCGCGACGACGTCGTGGGTGAGCGAGTGGCGGGTCGAGCCGCCCGAGGAGCCGGTGGACAGGAACCCCGCGACGGTCTGGTGGGTGATCCCGCCGGTGATCGACAGGGCCCAGCCGCGCTCGTGCCAGAGCTGCCAGAGAAGGCTGCGCTCCACCGTGGCCTCGCCGCGGGGATGGGAGGGGTCGCGGCCGAGGTTGATGCCCGCCTGCACCTCGATCAGCCGGCGCTCCTCGTCCAGGACCCACCACGCCCGGTAGCGATCCAGCGAGAGCTCGATCGCGTGGCTGCGGTCGGCGCCGATCGCCGCGGCCGGCGAGTGCCCCGAGCCACGGACCCGCAGCTGGCGCCCCGACGCCGCCGCGGCGCGGACCAGCGCGACGACGTCAGCCTCGCTCTGCGGGTATTGCAGGGGTCTGAGCGAGGCCGCACTCGTCATGGGTGGTCGGCCGTCAGTGCACCTCGGGCGACAGGCGGCCGTGGACCGTGAGCCTACTGGGGCTGCGCAGCATGCCGAGCGGGCTGAAGGTCATCCCCAGCCCGCGGTGGTCGGCGTCGGCGCTCGCCTGAACCTCGAGCCTGCCGTCGACGCCGCGCAGCGTGGCGTTCAGGGCGAGCGGGATGCTGCGCCCGGCCGCGTGCAGGTGACCGTGCACGGTCAGACGCTCGCCGTCGAGCTGCACGCGCTCGGAGACGAAGCGCACATAGGGGTGGCGCTCGACGTCGAAGAAGGCCGCCGAGCGCAGGTGCTTGTCGCGCCGCTCGTTGCCGGTGTCGACGCTGTCGGCCTGGATCACCAGCTCGACCGCGGGATCATCGGAGAGGCTCAGGGTGCCCGCGTAGCGGCTGAAGCGGCCCGTGACCGTCACCATCCCCCAGAACGTCCGCGTGCGGAACTCCACCCGCGAGCGCGCGGGGTCGATCAGCCAGCGGGTCGTCGCGTCTGTCCTGGCGGCGGGGTCTGCGGCATGGGTGCTCATTTGGAGGCCTCCTCGTTCGGCTCGTCGGACTCATCCAACCTCGCGTCCGGTCTGGTGAGGCTCCGTCACCCACTTCATGTGATTTCGGGACGCCGCGTCTTCGGGCAGCGGACCTCGAGGAGCTCCAGCCCGAGCGCCTCGATCTGGTGGAGCAGGCCGTAGAGCGCCGCCGAGTCGGGAAGCGGTCCGCTGAGCAGCGTGTCGCGCTCTCGCCGCTGCGCGGTGAGGGTCGGGAACGCCTGGAGGATCGTCGGCCCCAGAGCGCCGCGCACGCTGATCTCGTAGCGCTTCGGTGGCTGCGGCTCGTGCATGTCGTGCTGGCTCCTTGCTGCATTGAGGGCGGGTAGAGGGTCAGGGTCGGCGCCAGCGGGGTGAGCGGTCCTCACATGGTTCTGATGATCGCGCCGGCGTGCACGCGGCTCGGTGCGAAGATGGGGCCGTCGTGTCGCCATCGGATACAGCGGTGGGCTTCTCTACGGGGGCGCGGGGCGCCGTCACCCGATCGAGCCTGTTCGACACGCTCGCGAACGCCGCTCGCGTCACGCTCGTCGCCGCGCCCGCCGGGAGCGGCAAGACGGTCTTGGTGCGCTCGTGGATCGCGGCGACTGGCCTGGGCGAGCGCGTTGGCTGGGTATCGGTCGCCCGTCGCGAGCGCGACGCGCAGCGGTTCTGGCTTTCGGTGCTCGACGCGCTGCGCGGGACGCGAGGCGGAGAGCCGCTCGTGCGAGCCCTCACGGCGGCGCCCGAGCTCGACGGGGCGAGCATCGTCGAGCGGTTGATGGAGGATCTGCGGCCGCTGGCCGAGCCGGTGTGGCTGGTCATCGACGACCTGCACGAGCTTCAGGCCGGCGACGCGCTCGAGCAGCTCGAGCGGCTGCTCGGCGGCGTGCCCGCGGCGCTCCGGTTCGTGTTGCTGAGTAGGCGCGACGTGCGTCTGGGGCTGCACCGGCTGCGCCTGGAGGGTGAGCTCACCGAGATCCGCGCGGCGGATCTGCGCTTCTCGCTCGAGGAGTCCCAGGCGCTCTTCCGCGCCGCGGGGGTCGCGTTGGCCGACGGCGCGCTCGAGTCGCTGCTGGAGCGGACCGAGGGTTGGGCGGCGGGTCTTCGGCTCGCCGCGCTCTCGCTCGCCGGCCACCCCGACCCCGAGCGGTTCACGGCGGAGTTCTCCGGCAGTGAGCGCACGGTGGCGGACTACCTGCTGGCCGAGGTCCTCGAGCGTCAACCGCCTCAGGTTGCCCACCTACTGCTGCGGACCTCGCTGCTGGAGCGAGTGAGTGGTCCGCTCGCCGATCGGCTGACCGGCAGCTCGGGCAGCGAGGGGATCCTCGCCGAGCTCGAGCGGGCCGGCGCGTTCGTGATCGCCCTCAACCCGCAGCGCTCGTGGTTTCGCTACCACCGGCTGTTCGCCGACCTGCTCACGCTCGAGCTGCGCCGCACCGAGCCGGACGAGGTGCCCGCGTTGCACGATGCCGCCGCCGAATGGTTCGCCGAGCATGGCGACCCGGTCGAAGCGGTCCGCCATGCCCAGGCGGCAGAGAACTGGGCGCTGGCGACCCGGCTGCTCGCCGACCATCACATCCGCCTGTACCTCGACGGCGGGCGCGCGACGGTCCACGAGCTGCTCGGCAAGTTTCCGGCCGAGATCGCCGCCGCCGACCCCGAGCTGGCCGCGATCACGGCCGCCCTTCAGCTCACCAGCGGTTCGCTGGTGCAGGCCGACCAGCTCGTGGCGCTCGCGACGCGCGAGGCGGCCTCGGCGCCACCCGAGCGACGTGCACGGCTGCTGGTCTTCCTGGCCGCGCTTCGGCTGTCGCTGGCCCGCCAGCGCAACGACCTGGACGCCGTCACCGAGGAGGCTCGGGCGTTCGTGGTCCCCGACGCCCCCGACGCGGCGCGGATCGGTCTCGGCGATGACCTGCGGGCGATCGCGCTTTGCGACCTGGGCAGCGCCGAGATCTGGACGGGGCACCTCGCCGAGGCCGAGCGTCACCTCGAGCAGGGGCTGGCCCTCGCGCGGCGCATCAAGCGGCCGCTGATCGAGATGAACGCGCTTGCGCACTGGTCGCTGCTGGCGGGATCTCGCTCGCCATCGCTCGCCGAGGAGCCGGCGCGGGCGGCGCTCGGGCTCGCGGAGGAGCACGGTTGGAGCGATGACCGCACCACGGGCGTCGCGTGCGCGGTGCTCGGGGCGGTCACGCTCTGGCGCGGGCAGCTCGACGAGGCCGAGGCGTGGCTCGAGCGCGCCGAGGCGGCGCTGCAGGCGGAGATCGAACCGGCCGCCGCAGTCATGCTCTACACCACGCTCGGCCTGCTCCACTCCGTGCGGGGCCGCCCGAAACGGGCCCTGGCCGCGTTCCGCGTGGCCCAGCGATCGGACAGCATGCTCGTGGCCGAGCACATGCTTTCGACCCGCTCGTGGGCGTACATGCTCCTGATCAGGATCGGGCTCGGCGATACCGAGGGGGTTGTGCGCTCGCTCTCGGAGATGCGCGACGCGCTGCGCGCCGAGCTGCACATGTGCGTGGTGCTCGCTTCACTTCGACTCGCACAGGATCAGCCCGAGGCGGCGCTCGCTGCGCTCTCCTCGGGGGTCTCGGGGGTCTCGGGGGTCTCGGGGGTCTCGGGCGGCTCGGGGGTCTCGGGCTCCGACGGGGCGCGACGGGACGCGCGGTGGACGATCCAGGCGCTGCTGCTCGAGGCCGGCGCTCACGATGCGCTCCGCGACGCGGGCGGCGTCTCGCGCGCGCTCGAGCACGCGCTGGACCTCGCCGAGCCGTCCGGCCTGATCCTGCCGTTTCTGCTCTCACCGGCCCCGGACGCGCTTGAGCGGCACGCGCGATCCGGCACGGCGCACGCCTCGCTGCTGTCCGAGATCCTCATGCTGCTCGCGGGCCGCCCGCCGGGGCCACGGGCCGGCGTCGCCGCGGCGCTCGCCGACCCGCTGAGCGACAGCGAACTGCGGGTGCTGCGCTACCTGCCCACCAACCTGCAGGCCCAGCAGATCGCGTCCGAGCTGTTCGTATCGGTGAACACGATCCGCACGCACATGCGCCACGTCTACGCCAAGCTTGATGTGCACACTCGGGCCCAGGCCGTGTCACGGGCCCGCGAGCTCGGTCTGCTGGCGCGCTCGGCGCGCTCGCGGTAGCCCGCGCAGATCCGCGAGTATGCTCCGCGCGTACGGCAACCCCGTCCTCAGCTTCAGCTCACTCAGTGCCCTCTCGTCGCGAGGTGCGACGAGAGGGCACGGTTGGACTCGGGCAACCTTATGACAACGATCTGTTTCAGTTTCAGGGCGGGATCGACAACTTCGGCGGCATGCCGTGCAAGGAGGCGCGACGCGTGGCCCGGGACGGTCTAGTGGTGCCTCCGGTAAATCCGGTCGTCGATTCGCGAGCGAAAATCGAGCATGGCCAGGACGCAGGGAGCCGGAATAGCAGCGCTATTTCGGCTCCCGAGGACGCCGCCAGGCGAAGATTTGCAGCCGCGAAGCGGGAG
>DATAWZ010000053.1:0-16051 GCA_036266975.1 Solirubrobacteraceae bacterium | reverse complement strand
CGAGCGGCAGCAGCGCCCAGGAGAGCGTGAACAGGATCGCCACCAGCCCCACCCCGACCGCCTCCTGGGTCGTGTCGTGGTGGGCGAGCGCGTCGACCATGTAGCGGTAGCCGAGCGAGTAGGTGACGGCCGAGACCGAGGTGAGCACCATCATCACCGCGGTCGCGCTCATCGTGCGCGGCGCGGCGCGAAAGCCGTCCACGAACAGGACCCGCAGCGGGCGGCGCGCGCTCATGGCCGGGTGTACTGCTCGGCCTGCAGGGTGAACATCTCCCGGTAGCCCCCGCCGCGCGCCATCAGCTCCTCGTGGCCGCCCTCCTCGGCGAGCACCCCGTCGGCGAGCACGCAGATGTGGTCGGCGCGGCGCACCGTGGAGAAGCGGTGGGAGATGAGGATCGTCGTCGTCCCCTCGGTGATCTCCAGGAAGCGATCGAAGAACTCGGCCTCCCCGCGGACGTCGAGCCAGGCGGTCGGCTCGTCGAGCACGAGGATGCGCGCGCCGTGCTCGACGGCGAACAGCGCCCGGGCGAGGGCGATCCGCTGCCACTGCCCGCCGGAGAGGTCGTGGCCGTCCCTGTACTCGCGCGAGAGCACGGTGTCCCAGCGGCGGGGCAGCCCGGCCACCAGCGTGCTCGCCCCGGCGCGCGCCGCGGCGCGCTCGATTCCCTGCATGTCGTCGGCGAACGCGGGCGCGCCGAAGGCGACGTTCTCGCGCGCGCTCACCGGATAGCGGTTGAAATCCTGGAAGACGACCGCGACCTGGCGCTGCCACGCCGCGGCGTCCAGCTCGCGCAACGGGACGCCGTCGGCGAGCACCTCGCCTCGGTGGGGTCGTGCAGCCGGGTGAGCAGCTTGACCAGCGTCGTCTTGCCCGCGCCGTTGAGCCCGACGATCGCCGTCGAACGCCCCGCGGGGATGTCGAGGTCAAGACCGCGCAGCACGTGCGTCGGAGCGCCCGGGTAGGCGAAGCGCACCGCCTTGAACCCCACCCCCTCCCGCGGCATCCCGTCCGGAGAACGCGTGCCGGGCAAGGCCTCGCGACGCTCGCCGAGGTCCTCCTCGAGGTGGTCGATGTCGGGCAGCCCGGCGAGCATCCACTCCAGGCCGATCTCCTGGAAGGTGATCGTCCCGGCGCTCATCGTGGCCGGCAGCATCGGCAGCGTCACGCCGAGCGTCTGCAGGCTCACGTGCCGGTGCAGCGCGGCGTGGGCGATGACGATCAGGCAGACCGCGTACACGGCGAAGACGACCGCGCCGAGCGCGGCCATCGTCGGGTTGACCTTGCGCAGCGCCCGCCAGGAGGTCTCGATCGTCTCGTTCGCGTGGCGGCGGTAGTGGCCGACCATCCAGCGGCCCAGCCCGAACACGCGCATCTCCTTGGCGTTCTCCGGGCGCCAGGCGGTCTGGTGGAAGGCGAAGGCGCGGCGCATCGACTCGGCCTTCATGCGGTAGGCGACGACCTGGCCGACGATGATCCGCCGCAGCGGGCCGCGGACGGCGAGCCACATCACCAGCAGGCCGAGCCCCAGGTACCAGCGAAAGACGCCCACCACCGCGCACGCGAGCACGCCGCTCAGCCGGGTGCCGAGCACGCCCGCGAGCGTGATCGGCGCGTCGGCGGGCACCCAGCTCGCGAGCGTCCCGCGGGCGAGCTCGAGCCGATCGAGCGTCGCGGCGTCCTCGAGGTGGGCGATCCCCACCGGCGCGCTGACCGCGCGCATCAGCCGCTGCTGCATCTCCTCGGTCAGCCGCGCCTTGACGCTGGTGGACAGCATCTCCTGGAAGGGGCCGGTGAGCAGCGAGAGGGCGTAGACGCCGACGGCGAGGACGAGCGCGAGGATCAGGTGGGTGGCGGCGCTGCCGTGCAGGCCGGTCCGCGCGGCCGCCGGGATGCGGCCGACGGCGTAGCCCATCGCGACGATCGCGCCGGTCGGCAGCGCACCCTCGGCGAGCACGAGCAGCAGCGCGCCGCCCGCCCGCAGCGGGCCCAGCGACCACAGGGCGCGCGCGCCCGCGTCCGCGTGGACTCGCGCGCCGCGCGCGGGCGGTCGCGCAGCCAGGCCTGCACGCGCGCGGGGGCGCGGATCGGGGCGGCGGTCACGCGACCGCCCTGGCGGCACCGGTCACGACCTCATTTTCGCGCCGCGCCCGGCTCAGGCGTACAGCAGCCCGGCGTCCTCGTCCTCGGGGTCCACCGGGGTCTGGCAGGCCGGGCACCACCAGCGGACCTCGAGCGGCGTCTGGCACGCCGCGTGGGTCGGCGGCTCGCTCGGCGCGCCGGCGTGGCGCGCGCCCCAGTCGCCGAGCATGCGCAGCGCGCCCGCGAGGGCGCGGCCGGGCTCGGTCAGCTCGTAGAGGAAGCGCTTGGAGTGCTCGGAGTAGGGGGTGGCGACCAGCAGCCCCTGGTGCTCGAGCGCGCGCAGCCGCTGGCTGAGGATGTTGGGGGCGATGCCGGGCAGCTGCTCCTGCAGGTCGGCGTTGCGCAGCGGGCCGTCGAGCAGCGCGGCGACGACGAGCAGGGACCAGCGGTCGCCGACGGCGGCGAGCGCTTCGGCGAGGGGGGAGAGGGTCATGCGTCTGATTCTACGCTAGGCTCTCACTTGCAAGTTGCAAGTCAGATTGAAGGAGCAAGCCATGTCAGAGAAGCTTGGAAACACGGTCCGCTCGCTGGCCGCCAGCGCGGGCCCGGCGGTTGTCGGCCTCGGTCGCGGGGCGCGCGGCGGCAGCGGCGTGATCGTCGCCGAGGGCCGCGCGCTCACGCTCGCGCGCCAGCTGCGCGGCGATGAGGTCGTCGTGCACTTCGGCGACGGCCGCGAGGCGCCCGCCCGGCTCGCGGGAAGCGACGGGGAGACCGGCGTGGCCCTGCTCACGCTCGACTCCGCCGAGGTGACCCCGGTCGAGTTCGCGACCTCGCCGCCGGAGCTCGGCAGCGACGTCTTCGCGCTCGCCGACCCGGGCGGACGCGGGCTGCGGGTGACCGCCGGGCGCGTCGCGTCCGGCCCGCGCCGGCTGCGGGGACCGCGCGGGCGCGCCGTCGGCGGCGCGATCGAGCACACCGCGCCGATGCCGCGCGGCTCGGGCGGCGCCCCGCTGCTCGACGAGGACGGGCGCCTGCTCGGGATCAACGCCGCGCGCCTGGACGGCGGCTTCATCCTGGCCCTCCCCGCGGCGCCGCTGCGTGACCGTCTCGACGACCTCGAGCAGGGGACGGCCACCCAGCCGCGCCGGCTCGGCGTGGCGATCCTGCCCGCGGGGGCCGCCCGGCGGCTGCGGCGCGCGGTCGGACTGCCCGAGCGCGACGGGCTGCTCGTGCGGGTCGTGCAGGACGGTTCGCCGGCCGCCCGCGCCGGCGTGCAGCGCGGGGACCTGCTCGTGCGTCTCGGTGAGCAGGAGCTACGCCAGGTCGACGACCTGTTCGCCGCGGTCGACTCCGCGCCGGCCGACGCGCCGCTGGCGCTGTCGATCGTGCGCGGGGCCGACGAGCTCGAGCTCTCGTTGGCCTTCTAAGGGTAAAGTTGAGGGTCATAGGATGATTCAGGAATCGACTGAACTCGAGGCGCTGGACGCCTATTCGCGCACGGTGGCGGGCGTGGCCCAGCGGTTGGCCCCTTCGGTCGCGCACCTGCGCGTCCTGCGCCGCCGCGGGGGCGGTCAGGTGCCCGCGGGCGCCGGCAGCGCCTTCGTGCTGACCCCCGACGGGTTCCTGCTCACCAGCGCGCACGTCGTGACCGGCCGCGACGGGGCGCTCCGCGCCGGGCGCGCCGCGTTCGTCGACGGGCGCGAGATCGCCGTCGAGGTGGTCGGCAGCGACCCGCTGTCCGATCTCGCCGTGCTGCGGGCGACCGAGGGCGACCTGCAGCCGGCCGAGCTCGGCGACGCCGAGCGCCTGGTCGTCGGCCAGCTCGTGGTGGCCATCGGCAACCCCCACGGGTTCGCCGGCTCGGTCACCGCCGGCGTCGTCTCCGCGCTCGGCCGCTCGCTGCCCGCCCGCTCCGGGCGCACGCTGCGGATGATCGACAACGTCATCCAGACCGACGCGGCGCTGAACCCCGGCAACTCGGGCGGCGCGCTGGTCGATCACGCCGGGCGCGTCGTCGGCGTGAGCACCGCGGTGGCCGCCGTCGGGCTCGGCCTGGCCGTCCCGATCAACACCGCCACCCGGGCGATCATCGGCGCGCTGATGCGCGACGGGCGCGTGCGCCGCGCCCACCTGGGGATCGCCGGCGGGCCGCGGCCGCTGCCCCCGCACGCCCGCCGCCAGTGGGGGCCGCAGGGCGGGGTCGAGGTCATCGAGGTCGTCCCGGGCAGCCCGGCCGAGCGCGCGGGGCTGCGCGCCGAGGACCTGATCGTCGAGCTCGACGGCGAGCGCATCGCCGCGGTCCAGGACATCCAGCGCGTGATGGTCGGCGAGCGGATCGACGTGCAGGTCGGCGTCACCGTCGTGCGCGGGGAGCGCACGGTCAGCCTGCGGCTGGTCCCGCGAGAGCTTTCCTAGTGGTGCCTCCGGTAAATCCGGTCGTCGATTCGCGAGCGAAAATCGAGCATGGCCAGGACGCAGGGAGCCGGAATAGCAGCGCTGTTTCGGCTCGCGAGGACGCCGCCAGGCGAAGATTTGCAGCTGCGAAGCGGGAGCGGATTTACCGGAGGTGCCACTAGCTCGACGTCCGGGCCAATCCCCGCGCCCGCCGTTTCGACATCTGGCGATATTCCCGGCCGGGAGCGGGAAACGAAGATGCAGGATGTCAATGGCCGAACAGGTGACGCCCCCCGCTGGGTTCTACGACGAGCTCTTCGACCTCGAGGGCGCGCCGCGCCCGCACGCCGCGCCGCTCGCCGCCGCGCTCGAGGAGCTCGGGCCCGAGCGGCTGCTCGCCGCCGGCCGCCGGCGCGACGCGATCTTCACCCAGCAGGGCATCACGTTCGACGCCAAGGACGAGGACGGCATGGTGCGCGACCGCCCGTTCCCGCTCGACCTGATCCCGCGCATCATGCCCGCCTCGGAGTGGACCCAGATCAAGCGCGGCCTGGCCCAGCGCATCCGGGCGCTGAACGAGTTCGTCGACGACGTCTACCACGGCCGCGAGATCGTCCACGCCGGGATCGTGCCGTGGTCGTTGATCGTCAGCCGCCCGCACTTCGCCCGGGCGGTGCACGGCGTGCGCCCGCCCGGCGGGGTCTACACCCACGTGGCCGGCTGTGACCTGGTCCGCGACCGCGACGGCAGCTGGAAGGTCCTCGAGGACAACGTGCGGGTCCCCTCGGGGGTCTCCTACGTGATCGAGAACCGCCTGGCGATGATGCGCCTGCTGCCGCGGCTGTTCGCCGACTACCGGGTGCGCCCGGTCGACCACTACCCGCAGCTGCTGCTCGCCGCGCTGCGCGCGCTCGCGCCGGCGGCCGAGGGCGAGGCGTGCGTGGTCGTGTGGACGCCGGGCCCGCTCAACAGCGCCTACTTCGAGCACGCCTTCCTCGCCCGGCAGATGGGCGTCGAGCTCGTTGAGGCCTCCGACCTGGTCGTGCGCGACGACGTCTGTTACATGCGCACGACGAGCGGGCTCTCGCGCGTGGACGCGATCTACCGGCGCATCGACGACGACTTCATCGATCCGCTCGAGTTCCGGCCCGAGTCGCTGCTCGGCGTTCCCGGGATCGTGCGCGCCTACCGGGCGGGCAACGTCGCGATCGCCAACGCGCTCGGCACGGGCGTGGCCGACGACAAGGCGATCTACCACTACGTGCCCGAGATGATCCGCTTCTACCTGAGCGAGGAGCCGATCCTGCAGAACGTGCCGACCTATCTGCTCCGCGACCCCGAGCAGCTCGAGTACGTGCTCGGGCGCCTGGACGAGCTCGTGGTCAAGCCGACGGGCGAGTCGGGCGGCACCGGCGTGTTCATCGGCCCGAGCACGCCGCCCGACGAGTTGGCCGCGCTTGCCGACGTGCTGCGGCGCATGCCCGAGCGCTGGATCGCGCAGGAGCTCGTCCACCTCTCGACCGTCCCGGTCGTCGGCGCGCAGGGCACCCTCGAGCCCCGCCACGTCGACCTGCGGCCGTTCGCGGTGTTCGGCGAGACGATCACGATCGTCCCCGGCGGCCTGACCCGCGTCGCGCTCGGGGAGGGCGAGATGATCGTCAACTCCTCGCGCGGCGGGGGCTCGAAGGACACGTGGGTGCTCGAGGAGACCTCGGACGGCGCCGACTCACCCTCGGGCGCGGCCGACGCGATCGGCCACCAGCCGCCGCAGCTGCCCGGGCTCGCCCTCGGACGCTGGGCCAGCCAACAGCAACAGCAACAGCAGCAGGGCTGATGCTCGCGCGGATCGCCCACGAGCTGTACTGGCTCGGCCGCAACGTCGCGCGCGCCGAGCACTCGGCGCGCATGCTCGACGGGATCTTCCTCGCCGAGCTGCAGGGACAGCCCGATGCCCCGGCCGGGGTGATGCTCTCGTGGGGCTCGCTGCTGGCGATCATGGGCTCGAGCTCGCCCGACGCCTCGCGCGAGCGGATGCTCGACACGCTCGCCCTGGACCCCGACCAGCCGACCTCGGTGCGCGCGAGCGTCACGCGCGCCCGCGAGGGCGCCCGCACGGTGCGGGACGTCATCAGCGCCGAGATGTGGGAGTCGATCAACACCTTCCACCTCGACTTCGACGAGCGCACCGCCCTCGACGTCGGCCCCTACGGCCTGGCCAGCTACGTCAAGGGCCGCTCGGCGCTGTTCTGGGGGGTCGCCTCGCGGACGATGCTCCGCGACGAGGCCTTCGCGTTCCTGGAGGCGGGCGGACGCTACGAGTCCGCCGACATGGTCCTGCGCATGCTGCGCGTCGCGCTGCCGCCGGTGCGCGAGGGCGACGAGGACGGCTCCTCGCCGCTGCGCGACGGCCAGGCGCTCGCGCTGCTGCACGCGGTCGGCGGCGTGCAGGCCTACCGGCGAGCGGTGCCCGAGCCGCCGAACGCCGTGCCCGTCGCGCGCTTCCTGCTGTTCACGCGCAGCTACCCGGACTCGGTGGCGGCGTCGGTCGACGCCGTGCGCCGCGCACTGACCGCGGCCGACGCCGACCCGCGCAGCTCCGAGCCCGTGCTGCGGCTCTCGCGCCTGTCGGCCGACCTCGAGTTCCGCGGCGGCGGCGTCGCCGGCGCCGGCGACGACCTGATCGAGGTGTGCGAGATCGTCGAGCGCGAGCTGGCCGCCGCCGACCGCGACATCTGCGAGCGCTACTTCGGAGGGGCGGCGGCCGCCGAGCATCTCGTCGCCCACGCGCCGTGAACTACGCGATCCGCTACCTGACCGAGTACCGCTACGCCGAGCCGGTCATCGACAACTTGAACGCGTTGCGGGTGCGGCCGGCGACGATCACGGGCCAGCGCTGCGACGACTTCACCGTGCGCGTCGACCCCGACGCCCGGCTCGGCCGCCACGTCGACTACTTCGGCACTGATGTGATCGAGTTCGGGATCGCGCGCCCGCACCGCCAGCTCATGATCGACGTGCGGGCGCGCGTGGTCACCGCCCCGGCGCCCGCGCCGCCCGGCGGCACCTGGGAGGCGCTCCGCGCCGGCGCGTACCTCGACGTGGCCGGCGAGTTCGCCCTGCCCGTCGGCGAGACGCCCGCCCGTGCGCTGCTCGACGAGCTGCGCGCCGCGGTCAACGCCAAGAGCCCCCTGGCTGCGCTGCTGCTGATCTGCGAGCTCGTGCCCGATCGCTTCGAGTACCGCCCCGGGGTCACCTACGTCGGATCGACGGTCGAGGACCTGCTCGAGGCGGGCGCCGGGGTGTGCCAGGACTTCGTGCACCTCGCGCTGCTGCTCCTACGGGCGCAGGGCATCGGCGCGCGCTACGTCTCGGGCTACCTGTTCGCGGCGCCCGAGGACGGCGGCGACGACTCGGTCGAGGTCCAGACGCACGCCTGGCTGGAGGCGCTGCTGCCGGCGGGGGAGGGCGGCGGCGAGCCGGTCTGGGTCGGCGCCGATCCGACCAACCGCGGGCTCACCGGCGAGCAGCACGTGAAGATCGGCCACGGCCGCAGCTACGGCGACGTGCCGCCGATCAAGGGCGTCTATCGCGGCGGCGGGGACGCGGAGCTGACGGCGAGCGTGCGCATGACCCGACTGGACCCGGCGAGCAGCGCACGGGCGTAGCATCGCTCGCACGTTGTCCAGTTTCCGGCGTATGGCACGCCCAACCGGACAACGCTCGGGCCCGGGCCCGCGAAGAACCTGTCGGGTTTGGCCACATATGCGGGACCCGGGACCGATGCGGGACCCGGGACCGACAGGTTCGCCCCGGGCGCTCCCTGCTACGCGTAGGCGGCGATCGGCGCCGGCTGCGGCGAGGCGACCACGTGCGTGACCAGCGAGCCGGTGATCCGCTGCACCCGGTAGGGCAGGTCGATGGCCAGCCACCGAGAGCCGCGCGCCGGCAGCGTGGCCACGATCACCTCGTGGAACTCCCCCGGCACCCAGGCCTCCTCGACCGCGGCCAGGGGGTCGGACGCGCCGACCAGAATCCTCACATCCACGCCGGCCTCGTGCAGTTGGGCGACCGCGCGCTCGATCGTGCCGGGCGGCAGCGCCTCCCCGCCCGGCACGAGCACGGTCAGGGCGCAGTCACCCCCCGCGGCCCGCTGGCGCAGGTGCTCGACGAGCGCCGGCGCGGTCAACGTCTGACAGCTCACCACTAGGATTCTCCATGTGCAGTTCATGCTTGAAAAGGGTGAACTAGCAGGGCCTTCGCCAACAGGGTCAGCCGGTCGAAACCGCCCTGGACCGCCGGTCGAGCCGCTCATCGGCGCCTCAGCGCCCGGAACTCGTCGAGCGCCTGCTCCTCGCGCACGCGCGCCGCGTCGAAGCCGCCCGCCGACCCGAGGTCGTGGGCGCCGTCCGCGCACCAGAAGGCCGGGTGCCGGCGCAGCCAGCGGCGCGCATCGCGCTGCCCGGCGTCGATCAGCGCCGCGCTGAACACGGGGTCGAACAGCAGGAAGGAGAGCAACTCGCCGCGGCTGCGCGTCTGCCCGCCGAGCGCGCGCGAGATCAGCGGGTAGTCGGGCCGGCGCAGCCCGCGCAGCCCGCCGTAGCGCTCGCGGAACACACGCTCGGCGATGCGCCCGATCTCGCCGGCCTGCGCGGGGCTGACCAGCGCGTAGGCGATCCGCCGGTAGGGCCGGCGCCCGCGCGCGGTCCGGTAGGCGCGCGCCGAGCGCGAGGGCCCGGAGCCGGCCGAGCTGACACCCTCCACGAAGAACGAGTTGATCGCGACGAGCCGGCGCAGGTCGTCGCCGACCTGATCCACCAGCAGCCCGTCGAGCACGTTGGCGGTCACGTCGGCCAGCCGCGGCGCCTCGGGCGGGGCGGCCCGCGTCGTGCGCGGCCGGAACGGCTCCAGGCCGATGACGATGACCCGCTCGGCCCCGAGCGCGAGCGCCGGCTTGAGGGGGCTGTTCAGGCGCGTGCCGCCGTCGATGTAGTGGTCGCGCGCCGCGGCCGGGCGCCCGACGGCCACTGGCGGGAACAGCAGCGGGATCGCCGCCGAGGCGCGCACGTGGTCGCTGTCCAGCGCCACCGACACGTATCGCAGCCGCTCGCCGGGCTCGACGCTCGGCAGCGTCATCCGCGTCTCGGTGAACGCCACCGAGGCGCCGCTCGAGAGGGCGGTGGCGACCACGCACACCGCGTCGACCGCCCCCGCGCGAACGGCGCGGTGGATGGCCGGGAAGTCGATCCAGCGCGGCAGCGACTCGCGCAGCGGCGCGGCGTCGAAGAGGCTGCCGAGCCGCAGTCCGGACAGCTCGAGCACCTCGCCGAGCAGGCGCAGGAGGGTGAACGGCGCCCGCACGCCGACCAGGGGCCGCATCACGTCGTCCTTGCACAGCGAGGCCCAGCGGGCGAGGGCCTCGCGGACCTGGACCTCGACCGGCTCTGCCGCGAGCGAGGCGAGCATCGCCGCGTTGATCGCGCCCACGCTCGTCCCGCACAGGATCGACACCCGCTCGCCGCGCGCCGCGAGCGCCGGGAGCAGCACCGACAGCGCGCCGATCTCGTATGCGCCCCGGGCGCCGCCGCCGGGCAGGACGACGGCGACCCGCCCCTCCGTGCGCACTGCGTCCTCCACCACCGCGGCCATGACCACAGCCTGTTCGCGAGCGCATCCGGTCGCAATGGACAGCTGTCCAAGCCTTGACACATCAGATACTGTTGGGTATGTGAAGCGCCAGGGACTTCCGCCCGGCCCCCAGGCGCCCGTCCCGGTGCAGACGCTCGGCTGGATCCTGCGCACCGGGCCCTACCTGGAGCGCCTGCGCCGCCGCTACGGCGACGTCTTCACCTTCCAGATCGGCCAGGAGCCGCCGTGGGTCATGCTCGCCGACCCGGACCACATCCGCGAGGTCTTCACCGGCGATCCCAACGTGTTGCGCGCCGGCGAGGCCAACCAGGTCTTGCGGCCGGTCGTCGGCTCGCGCTCGGTGCTGCTGCTCGACGAGCCCGAGCACCTGCGCGAGCGCCGGCTGATGCTGCCCCCCTTCCACGGCGAGCGCATGCAGCGCTACGGCGAGATCGTCGACGACGCGGCCCGCGTGGCGATCGAGCGCTGGCCGGCCGGCGCCCCGTTCGCGCTGTGGCCCTGGATGCAGGAGGTCACCCTGGAGGTGATCATGCGCGCGGTGTTCGGCTACGAGACCGGCACCCACATGGAGCGCATGCGCGGGCTGCTGGGGACGATGCTCGAGTGGAGCACGCGCCCCCGCGCGCTGGCGATCCTCGCGACGCGCGGCCCCAGCGGCCTCGAGCGCCACCGCGGCTTTCGCCGCGCGATCGACCCGGTCCACGAGGAGCTCGTCGCCCAGATCCGCCGCATCCGCGACGCGCCCGATCTCGACGAGCGCGAGGACATCGTCTCGATGCTGCTGCGGGCGCGCTTCGAGGACGGCTCGGCGCTGTCCGACGTCGACCTGCGCGACGAGCTGATCACCCTGCTCGTCGCCGGCCACGAGACGACCGCGACCTCGCTCTCGTGGGCGCTCGAGCGCCTGGTCCGCCATCCGGCCGTCCTTGCGCGGCTGCGCGAGGAGGAGGGCGATGCCTACCTCGACGCCGTGATCCAGGAGACGCTGCGCCTGCGCCCGGTGATCCCGATCGTCGTGCGCCGGCTCGCCGCGCCCTACCGCATCGCGGGCTACGACCTGCCCGCCGGCGTCGCCGTCGTGCCCAACGTCTACCTCGTGCACCGGCGCGAGGACGTCTACCCGCAGCCCGCCGCCTTCCGGCCCGAGCGCTTCCTCGAGCGTCCGCCGGGCACGTACACCTGGATCCCGTTCGGCGGCGGCGTGCGCCGCTGCCTGGGCGCCTCGTTCGCGCAGTTCGAGATGAAGGGCGTGCTGCGGGCGATCGTCGAGCGCACCGACCTGCGCGCGCCGGCGCCGGCGAGCGAGCGGACCGTGCGCCGCGCGATCACGCTCGTGCCCCGGGGCCGTGCCGAGGTCGTGCTCGAGCGTCGCCGCGTGCCGGCGGCGCTCATCGCATGAGCGGGTGGCGAGCCGAAGGCGAGCCGGGCCCCGCGTCTTCCCCATCTCGCCCGTCGCGCAAGGAACGCCAGGCCGAGACCCGCCGGCGGCTGCTGCGCTCGGCCACCCGCGTGTTCGCCCGGTGCGGGCTGCACCAGGCCTCGATCGACGACGTCGCCCACGACGCGGGCTACACCAAGGGCGCCTTCTACGCCAACTTCGCCAGCAAGCAGGACCTGTTCCTGGCCATGCTCGACGAGCGCTTCGCCGACCGCGCCGAGCAGATCGAGCGCAGCGCGCGCCGCCGCGAGGACGTGCCCGAGCGCGCGCGGGCGGCGGGCGACGAGTTCGTCGCCGCGCTCGCGGCCGACCCCGAATGGCAGCGCCTGTTCTTTGAATTCGCGGCGCATGCGGCCCGCGATGAGTCATTTAGAGGGGAATTGATCAAGCGTTATCGCTCGCTTCGAAACCGGTTGGCCGAGGTGTTCAACGACCGCGCTCCCGAGCTCGGGGGCGAGCCCCCCGTGAGCCCCCAGGAGCTCGCGGTGATGACGTTCGCGATGGCCAACGGCTTCGCCCTGGAGCGCCTGCTCGAGCCCGAGGCGGTCGACGAGGCCGCGTTCGGACGGATGCTGATGATCTTCTTCACGGGGCTGCGCACACTGAGCGCCGATGGGAGCGCCCGATGGGACGAGCGTCCAGTGGGGGGTGCAGACCCGCCGCCGACAGGGGTGCCGGCGCCGTGAGGTGTATTACCATCGACGGCCGCGTGCCCCGTTGTCGAGCACTTCAATGACCCCTGCTCTACGCGCCTGGGACGGTCGCGGTGGGAGCTAGGCGGCGCAGAGCGCGACGCGCTGCGCTGGCGCTGGCCGGTGGGGGCCTCACGGCGGCGGGGCTGACTCCGGCTGCGCTGGCGCAGAGCGCGGCCACGACGATCCCGACGCCCACCGGGCCGCAGCCGACGGTCACGTCCAATCCGGTCCTGCCGGCGGTGACCGAGACCACGCCGCTCGCCTCGGCCACGCCGGGCACCAGCTACACCACGACGCTGACCACGCCCACCAAGGCGCCGGCGGCCCCGCCGGCGCCCAAGGCGCCGGCGCCGAAGATCGTCAGCTCGAGCGCCCAGCCGACCGGCACCACGACGACGAGCGCGTCGACGACGCCCGCGCCCACGACGAAGACCAGGAGCAAGGCCTCCAAGCCGTCGACCGCGGGCACGACCGGCCCCAACCAGGTCGCGGTGCCGCCCCAGCTCGTGGCCAACTCGTTCGGGGTGCTGCCCACCTCGCCGGTCAACGGCGGCCTGTCGGCGACCGCGCTGAGCTTCTACCAGATCCCGTTGTTCCTGCTGCCGATCTACCAGGCGGCCGGAATCCAGTACGGCGTGCCGTGGCAGATCCTCGCGGCGATCAACGAGGTCGAGACCGACTACGGCCGCGACCTGGCCGTCTCCTCGGCCGGCGCGCTGGGCTGGATGCAGTTCCTGGAGCCGACCTGGCTGCAGTACGGGGTCGACGCGAACAACTCCGGCGTCGCGGACCCGTACAACCCGGCCGACGCGATCTTCGCCGCCGCCCGTTACCTGAGCGCGGCCGGCGTCCAGAAGAACCTGCGCTCGGCGATCTTCGCCTACAACCACTCCGAGAGCTACGTCGACTCGGTGCTGCTGCGCGCCGAGCTGATCGCCACCTATCCCCAGGATCTGATCGCGTCGCTCACCGGCATGGCCCAGGGCCAGCTGCCGGCCGACGGCGCCCAGATCACCGGCTACGAGAGCGCCCCGGCCCCATCGGCGACGATGACGCCGGCGCAGCTGCGCGCGGCGCTGCTCGACCCGCTCACCGGCCAGCAGCCAGCGGTCACGCTGCAGGCGCCGCGCACGAGCCAGGTGGTCGCCGTGCAGGACGGCCGCATCACCGCCATCGGTCATTCGCGCTGGCTCGGCGACTACATCCGGCTCACCGACGTCTACGGCAACACCTACACCTACGCCGATCTCGGCCGGCTGGCGCGGCACTACCGCGCGCCGGCGGTGTTCGCCGCGTCGGCCCAGACCGGGCTGGGCGCCTCCGCGCCGCTCAGCGGCCCGACGCCGTCCGGTCCGGCGAGCGCCGGCTCCCAGCCGGCGTCCTCCGGCGCCGCGCCGCCGGCGGTCGACACGCTGAGCTCCGGCCAGGTGCTGCCCACCAGCAAGCAGCGCCTGTACGCGCACCCGAACAACACGCTCGCCCAGCGCGTGCTCGACGGGGAGCTGCCGGCGGCCGGCAGCCCGCGCTCGCTGCGGCTGCAGGTCGGCTCGGTCGTGCTCGCGGGGACCGTGCTCGGCACGCTCAGCGGCGACCCGGCCTCGGTCGACGGGCAGATGCGCTTCGCGATCGCGCCGGCCGGCGACCCCGACGACGTCGACCCGCGCCCGATCCTGGAGAACTGGAGGCTGCTGCACAACACGCTGGACCCGCAGGGCGGCGACGCGACCGTCGGGCTGGTCGGCGCGAGCGCCGGCGAGGTGTTCCTGGAGAACAAGGCCTCGCTGGCCGAGCAGGTCCTCACCGACCCGCGCGTCTCGATCTACAGCTGTGGCCGCGAGGACATCGAGGCGGGCCTGATCGATCGGCGCGTCCTGGCCGTGATCGAGTACCTGGCTCGGGTCAACCTCGAGCCCACGATCAGCGGCCTGCGCTGCGGACAGCCGCTGAAGGCACCGGGCGGGGTGGCGAGCTCCGCCTCACAGGGTGACTCGGTCGTGATCTCGGCGATCAACGGGACCGCGGTCGCCGGGCACCAGGGTCGCGGCTCGGTCACCGACCGCGCGATCCGTGCGCTGCTGACCCTCCAGGGGCCGTTCGAGCCCGACGAGATCATCAGCAAGCACCGATATCCGGCCGCGAGCAACACCTTCGGCAGCAAGGGCGCCGACTTCCTGCGCGTCGTGTTCCTGCCCGACACCTCCTCGCTGGCCCCGACGCCCAAGCGCGCCGCGCGTCGCGCCAGCGCGGCGTCGACCACGAACTCGAGCCTGACCGACGCCGCGCTCGACCCATCCCAGTGGGCCCGGCTGATGACCCGCATCGACGCGCTGCCCGAGCCGGCGGTGGTCACCCAGCCGAGCTCGTCGGCGATCGCCGACCGCTCCTCGGGGCTGCTGCGCTCGGCCCCGCTGAGCGCGCCGCACTGAGAGTTTATTTTCGGCTTCCTCGCCGGTTAGGGTCGGCTGAGGATCAGGGCGGACACTGTGTCCTCATGAGCGCCGAAACCGCCGACCTCGACAGCCTGACCCTCTTCCTCGGTGACCTGCGCCGCCGCCCGCGGCTGACGCCGGCGCGCGAGCGACTGCTCGCCAGCCGCGCCGCCGCCGGCGACCGCGCGGCCCGCCAGGAGATGATCGAGGCGAACCTGCGGCTCGTCGTCCACGTGGCCAAGGGCTACGCCGGACGCGGCGTGCCGCTCGCCGATCTGATCCAGGAGGGGACCCTCGGGCTGATGCGGGCCGTCGAGCGCTATGACCCGCAGCGCGGCTTTCGCTTCTCGACCTACGCGATCTGGTGGATCCGCTCCGCCGTGAGCCGCGCCGCCGGGCGCAGCCGGCTGGTCTCGCTGCCCCAGGCGACCGTCGCGCGCATCGCCGCGGTGAGCGCGGCCGAGCGCCAGCTGACCGTCGACCTCGGCCGTGCCCCGCGCTCGGCGGAGATCGCCGAGCGCCTGGAGTTCGACGAGGACGAGGTCGCCGAGCTGCTCGCGCTGGCCGCCCCGGTCGTCTCCCTGCAGCAGCCGGTGGGCGACGGCGAGTCCGAGCTCGGCGAGCTGCTCACCGACGACAGCCCCAGCCCCGAGGACCTGATCACCGGCGGCGTGTCCGTCGGCGGCGCCCTCGAGGCGCTGCCCGAGCGCGAGCGACGCGTGCTGGAGTTGCGCTACGGCCTCGGCGGCGAGGAGGCGCACAGCTTCCGCGAGACCGCCGAGTTGCTCGAGGTGCGCGTCGGCGTGGTGCGCGACATCGAGCGCCACGCGCTGCGGCGGCTGTCCGCCGCCTCCGAGCTGCGCGCCGCTGCCTGACCGACGCAGACGGCGCTCTTACGCCGGCCAGAGCCGGCGCTCACGCGCCCGGCCCAGACTGCTCCTGGATCGTCCCCCGATGCCAAGGAGTAGACCATGCACGTCACCCGCCCCGCCGCCTACCTCGCCGTCGGCCTCGCGCTCGCGCTCGCGCTCTCCGAGCTGGCCCTCGCGACCGAGCCGCCTCACTAGACGTCGTCAGGGAAGGGCACGTCCGCGGGAGACCGAGGCTCGGTGTCCTCCCAGGAGAGGAACGCCTCGGCGTCGCGGCCGTTGTGCTCCTCGGCGCCGCCGATGGCGACCATCAGCAGCCGCTCGCTGCCCTTGTTGACCAGCTGGCGCCGCAGGTCCGGCGCGACGCGCACCACGCTCCCCGGCTCGACGACGTGCTCCTCGGAGCCCTCGATCGTCAGCGTCAGCTCGCCCTCGAGGACGATGTAGACCTCCTCCTGGCGCTGATGCCGGTGGATCCGGTGCCCCTGGCCGGGTTGCAG
>DATAWZ010000052.1:0-9003 GCA_036266975.1 Solirubrobacteraceae bacterium | reverse complement strand
CGGCGAGCTGCGCTCGCTGGGTCGCCGACTCGCGGGTCACCCGCGCGAGGTCGGCGGCGTCGGCCTGGCCGCGCCGGCTCAGCTCGTGCAGCGCCTCGCGGGAGGCGCTGAGCTCCTCGCCGAGTCGCCGCGCCTGCGCCTGCGCCTGCGCCTTGCCCCGCTCGAGGCGGTCGAGCTCGCTGCGCAGCCCACCGAGGGTCTCGTGCAGCTCGATCAGCGTGCGCTCGGCGGCGACGTTGCGCTCGGCCTGCGCCTCCGACCCCCGGCGCACGCGCTCGAGCTCCTCGTGCAGGGCTCGCAGCTCGGCGCGCACGTGGCCGGCGACCGCGGCGCGCTGCTCGAGCTCGGCGATGCGCGCCGCGGACCCGCCCTCGGCCTGCGCCAGCCGATCGCGGTCGCGCTCGGCCACCTCGGTGCGCGAGCGTTGCGTGGCGAGCTGCTGCTCGAGCCGCCCGGCGCGCTCGGTCATCTCGGCGATGCGCTCGGTCAGGGCGCCGTGGCGCTCCTCGAGGTCGCGCCGCAGCGCCGCGACCTCGCCCTGGGCGGCCACCGCGGCGTCGATCCGCGCCCGCATCTCGTCCTCCCCGACCACGGCCTCGCGGGCGCGGTTCAGCGCCACCCGCTCAGCCCCCGCACGCAGCTGCGCGCCCGCGAGCTCGCGCCGTGTGTCCTCGAGGTCCTCGCGCAGGCGCTCGCCCTCGGCCTCGCTGTCCTGCAACCTCCGGCGGAGCGCTTCGATCTTGCTGTGCAGCTCGAGATCGCCGGCGTCGGCCCGGGTCTCGGCCTCGATGCGCAACTGCTGCTCGGCGTACTCGCGCTGGCGGATGCGGCGAACCTCGCGCTCGGCGCCCGTGACCCGCTCGCGCAGCTGCTCGCGTTCGCGCACGACGGCGGCGAGCTGCTCCTCGACGCTCTCCAGGCGCCACTCGAGGTCGCGCACGGTGGCCTCGGCCTCCTCGGCGCGCTGCTCCAGCGTGCCCTCGACCATCTCCGCGCGCCGGGCGCGACGCTCGGCGAGCACGGCCCGATCGATCACCTGGGCCGCTGGCGCCTCGCCCGTCCCCGCGGCGTGCGCGGGAACGCGCACCGCGCGGGGCAGGGTGTGCTCGCTGCCGCCGAGCAGCAGCGCGAGGCCCGCGGCCAGGCGCGGCCGATGTTCCATCGCCACCGGGAAGCGGGCGGTCCAGGGCGCATCCGCGGACGGCAGCTCGCCGCCGATGAGGCTCGTCCCGGCCGCATCGAGGATCTCGCGCGCATCCACGCGGAGCACGCGCTCACCGCCCCGGACGAGCAGGGTGGGACGGCCGGGGGCCTCCGGCCCGTGCCAGCGTCCGTGCACGAGCACGAGGAGCTCCTGCGTCGTGGCCGCCAGCCATTCGACGCGGTCGACCCGCAGCGCCCCCGCCGCCGCGTCCCGGCTATGCCAAGGCTCGGGCATCTGCCGGCCCCCGGATGAAGACGCCGAGCCCCCGGCCCGGACGGGCCCGCGGCCGGAGCACGGAAGGGCACGCGCGCACGCTCGACATCCCCGGGAGGGTACGCGCGTGGGCGGACGGCGTGCCGCCCGAGCGGCCCCGGTCAGGACTGCGAGGTGGTGACCGCGGCGACGCTCCCGGAGCCCGAGGACGCGGACGACAGCGACCCCGTCGAGGAATCGTCCTGGGCGCTCGTCGAAGAGTCCTGCGCGCTGGTCGAGGACTCCTGCGCGCTCGTCGAGGAGTCCTGCGAGCCGGTCGAAGACGCCGGCGCGCTCGTCGAGGAGGTGGCGGTCCGCCGCTGCGCGACGGTCGCGGCGAGCACCGGGTCATGTCCGGTGGTCAGGCGCACGCAGATGAGCGCCCAGACGGCGATGAACAGCGAGACGGCGAGGGTGGCCACCCGACGGCGCAGGATCGTCGCGCGCCGGCGGCGTGAGGGGGCGGAGGTCATGGGCACACCCTCGTCGGGCCGCCTGTGAAGACGCTCGCAGAGATGTAAGAGCTACGTGTCAGTGCGGCGTTCGATGACCACGAGCACGCCGATGGCGAGCGCCACCAGCCCCATGGCCGTCAGGCGCCGGCTGGGGATGTAGCGCCCGTAGGTGTGGCGCACGTACCAGCGCGCGCCCCGCCAGACCACGAAGCCGAGGACCTTGTAGCCGGTTCCGTTCACTACAGCGATGCTACCCCGATCCGGCGGGGCGACACGCCCAGCGCAGCGGCGGGCGCCACGCGCGCTCCATGATCGGAAAGCCGATCGGGCCGCGCTGGAAGCCGAACTTCGCATAGAGCCGCTCGGCGTCGGCCGTGTGCAGGGCCCAGTACATGTCGGCCATCCCGATCTCCTCGACGGTGAAGCGGACCAGCTCGATGCCCAGGCCCTTCCTGCGGTGTGGAATGAGGACGTACACGTCGGCGAGGTAGGCCATCAGCACCCCGTCGCCGACGACGCGGGCGAAGCCGACCTGCTTGTCGTGGAAGTACAGGCCGGTGACCGCGATCGAGCCCTCGATCGCCGCGACCACGACCTCGCGCGACCGGCCGAGGCCCCAGTAGGACTCGATGGCCAGGAACTGGTGGACGGCGTCGACGTCGATCCGCTCGCGATCGTCGTCGAGCTCGTAGCCGGGTGCCGGCGAGCGCCTCATGCGCCCAGCGCGCGGCCGAGTCGCCCGAGCGCCTCGCCGAGCTCGGCGCCGTTGACCGTCAGCGGCGGCAGCAGGCGGATCGTCGACGGCCCGGTGGCGTTGAGCACCAGCCGGTGCTCGAGCAGGGCGCGGCGCACGACGTCGGGCGCGCTCACGTCGACCTCGATTGCGATCATCAGCCCGCGCCCGCGGATCTCGGTGATGTGCGGCAACCGCTCCAGGCCGCCCTGGAGCATCGCCCCCATCCACTGGATGTGCTCGAACATCTCCGGCCGGTCGATGATGTCCAGCGCGGCGTGGGCGGCCGCGGCGACCACCGGACCGCCGGCGAAGGTCGAGCCGTGGTCGCCAGGCTGGAGCACGTCGGCCAGGCGCGGGCCGGTGATCAGCGCGGCGATCGGCAGCCCGCCGCCGAGCGCCTTGGCCACCGTCATCGCGTCGGGGACGACGCCGACCTGCTCGTAGGCCCACAGGGTTCCCGTGCGTCCCATCCCGGTGGCGACCTCGTCGAAGATCAGCGCCGCGCCGTGCTCGTCGCACGCGCGCCGGGCCGCCTGGATCAGCTCCCCCGGAAGGACGTACACGCCGCTCTCGCTCTGGATCAGCTCGATCAGCACCGCCGCGGTGTTCTCGTCGACCGCATCGGTGAGCGCGGCCACCGTCGCCGGGACGGCGGTGAAGCGCGGCACCAGCGGCGCGAACGGCGCCTGCTTGGCCTCCTGCGGGGTGGCCGACAGGGCGCCGTAGGTGCGGCCGTGAAAGCCGCGATGCAGCGAGACGACCGTCCCGCCCTCGCGGGCCTTGCGGGCGAGCTTGATCGCCGCCTCGTTGGCCTCGGCGCCCGAGTTGCAGAAGAACACCTTGCCGCCGAGCGAGCTCGCCGCCAGGCGTTCGGCCAGGCGCATCGCCGGCTCGGTGTAGAACAGGTTCGAGACGTGCATGAGCTTGCCGGCCTGCTCGCGCACGGCGGCGACCACGGCCGGGTGGCAGTGGCCGACGCTGGTGACCGTGATGCCGCACAGGAAGTCCAGGTAGCGCTCACCGTTCTCGTCGAACAGCCAGGAGCCCTCACCGCGCACGAAGGCGACGGGCAGCCGCGCGTAGGAGGGCACGACGTTCGCGCGCTCGAGGTCGATCAGCTCGTCGGTCAGGGTCATGGGCTCCCCGCGATCTTGGTGCCGATACCGGCGTCGGTGAACAGCTCGAGCAGCAGCGAGTGTGGCAGCCGGCCGTCGATGATATGCGCCGAGCTCACGCCCCCGTGGATGGCCTGCACGCACGCCGCGAGCTTGGGGCGCATCCCGCCGTCGAGCGACTCGATCGCCGCCTCGACCTCGTCGGCGCCGGCCTGGCCGATGAGGCTGTCCGGGTCGCTCGGGTCGCGCAGCCAGCCGGCGACGTCGGTCAGGAAGACCACCTTGTAGGCGCCGAGCGCGGCGGCCACCGCGCCGGCGGCCTCGTCGGCGTTGACGTTGTAGGAGTTGCCCTCGCGGTCAGCGCCGACCGAGGCGATCACCGGGATGTAGTCGCGCGCGACGTGCTCGAGCACGCCGGTGTCGACCTTGTCGATGCGCCCGACGAAGCCGATGTCCTGGCCGCCCGGCGCCGAGCGGCGGCTGACGCGGAACAGCGAGCCGTCGTCGCCGCACAGACCGACGGCGGGCTGCCCGTGCCGGGCCAGGCGCATGACGATGTCCTTGTTGACCTGGCCGACGAGCACCATCTTGGCCACCTTGACCGTCTCGGCGTCGCTGACCCGCAGCCCGCCGACGAACTCGATCGGCAGCCCGAGCCGCTTCATGTAGGCGGTGATCTCCGGGCCCCCGCCGTGCACGACCACCGGATTGAGCCCGACGTACTTGAGCAGGACCACGTCGCGCGCGAAGTCCTCCTGCAGCTCGGGGTTCTCCATCGCCGCGCCGCCGTACTTGATCACGACCGTCTTGCCGTGGAACTCGCGGATGTAGGGCAGCGCTTCCAGAAGCGTTGCGACGTCTCTCATGTCGTGTACTCCGCGTTGATCGTCACGTACCCATGGCCCAGGTCGGAGAAGAAGACCTCGCTCTCGGCGCCCTCGCCGGGCAGCTGGAGCACGTACTCGACCTCGGTGCCCTGCACCGCGCGCTCGAGCTCGCCGACGTCGAAGCCCGGCGCCACCGCGCCCGCGGTGCACACGCGGATCCCCTCGATGTCGATGTCCAGGGCCAGCGGCGCGCGGTGGGGCAGCGCGGCACCGGCGGCCTGGATGATCCGGCCCCAGTTGGGGTCGCCGCCATTGAGCGCGGTCTTGACCAGCGCGGAGTCGGCGACCGCGCGCGCGACGCGCTCGACCTCGCCCGCCTCGCCGCCCTTGACGTGCACGCGCCCGACCCGCTCGGCGCCCTCGCCGTCGTGGACCATCAGCAGCGCCAGCTGGCGCAGCAGCGCGTCCAGGGCCTCGCCGAGCCGCAGCTCGTCCTGCGACTCGGGGGCGACCACGACGCCGCTCGCGCCGCTGGCCATCAGGATCGCCGTGTCGTTGGTGGAAAGCTGTCCGTCGACCGAGGTACGGTCAAAGGAGCGCTTGACGCACACGCCGAGCAGCAGCTCGGCGGTGTGCGCCTCGAGTGCCGCATCGGTCTGCACAAAGCACAACATCGTGGCAAAGCGCGGGGAGATCATCCCGGCCCCCTTGGCCTGCGCGCTGACCCGCACCACGCCCGAGGGCAGCGTGACCTCGAGCGCCGCGTGCTTGTTCAGCGCGTCGGTCGTGCGGATGGCCGCGGCGAGCTCCTCGGCGCCGTCGGCGCGCAGGCGCTCGCGCGCGTCGCCGATGCCGGCGATCACCTTGCGCCCGTCGAGCGGCACGCCGATGACGCCGGTGGAGGCGACCGCGACCTGCTCGGGCGCGCAGCGGGCGGCGACCGCCGCGGCGCCCTGCATCCGCGCGGCCTGGTCAAAGCCCGGGCCCCCGGTGGCCGCGTTGGCGTTGCCCGAGTTGGCCACCACCGCGCGCAGCCCGTCCAGCGCGCAGCGCCGCTGGCACAGCAGCACCGGCGCGGCGAGCGCGCCCGAGTCGCAGAAGCGCGCGGCGCTCGTGACCTGCGGGGCGTCGCATACGAGCAGGCCGAGGTCGAGCGCGCCGTCCGCCTTCAACCCGCACGCGGCGCCCGCCGCGCGAAAGCCCGCCGGCAGCGGCGCGCCTGCGCCCAGCTCGCGCACGTGCGCGGGGCACGGGACCCAGCGCGAGGAGAAGAAGGTCACTCGATCCCCTCCCCCTCCGGGAAGCCGAACATCAGGTTCAGCGACTGCAGCGCCTGCGAGGAGGTCCCCTTCCACAGGTTGTCCAGCGAGCTGAACACGAGCACCTTGCCCGTGTGGTCGTCGACCACCGGCAGGATCCGGCAGAAGTTCGTGTCGCGGACCTCGCGCACGCCCGGCGGCAGGTCGGTGACCTCGACGAACGGCTCGTGCCCGTAGGCCTGCTCGTACAGCGCGGCGACCTCCTCGCCGGGCACCGGACGCGTCGGCGTGACGTAGCAGCTGAGCAACTCGCCCTGGTCGTAGGGGAGCAGGTGGGGCTGGAACTGGATGGCCAGCGAGGCGCCGAGCAGCGCGAGCTGCTCCTCGATCTCGGGCGTGTGCCGGTGCGCGCCGATCTTGTACGGGGAGACGTTCTCGCCCGCGCGGGAGAAGTGCACCGCCGCGCTCGGGGTGCGCCCGGCGCCGGAGACGCCGCTCTTGGCGTCGATGACCAGGTCGGCGACCAGCCCGGCGCGCGCGAGCGGGGCCAGGCCGAGCAGCGCGGCGGTCGGGTAGCACCCCGGCCCGGCCACCAGGCCGGCGCCGCGGATCTCCTCGCGGTGCAGCTCGGGCAGCCCGTAGACCGCCCCGGCGATCAGCTCGGGGTGCGGATGGGGCCCGTACCAGCGCTCGTAGAGCTCGCGATCGCGCAGGCGAAAGTCGGCCGACAGGTCGATCACCCGCACCCCGCGCTCGCGCAGCGCGGCGACGACCGGCGCGGCCGCCGCGTGCGGATAGCCGACGATCGCCGCGTCGACGTCGCCGTGGCGCTCGAGATCGAGCTCCTCGATCGGCAGCGGTACGCGCGTGCGCGGGTACAGGCGCTCGAGCGTCGTGCCGACGTCAGAGCGCCCGGTGACCGCGCTCAGCGCGAGGCGCGGATGGCGCCAGATCAGGTGCGCGGCGAGCGCCCCGGCGAAGCCGGTGGCGCCGGCGACGAGGACGCGTGGCTCGGCGTTCACCGGCGGCCTTCCGCGCGGCCGGCACCCTCCATACCCAACCACCGCGCCGGCGCGGCCCGGGGCGCCTCGGGCCTTAGACCCCATTCATCCACGCAGCTCACCCCCGAGTTCGCTCTGGAGCGCGGCGACGATCTTCCGGCGCACCGGGGCGACGTCCTCGTCGCGCAGCGTCCGGTCGGCGGCGCGGAAGGCCAGCGCGAGGGCGAGCGAGCGGCGACCCTCCCCCACCTGGGTGCCGCGGTAGACGTCGAAGACGCGCGCCTCGCGCAGCAGCGCGCCGCCCGCGCGGCGGACGACCTCGAGCACGCGCGCCGCGGGCACCGCCTCCTCGACGACGACGGCCAGGTCCTGGCGCAGCGCCGGGAAGGAGATGAGGTCCTCGAACGTGCGCTCGGCGGGCACGCCGGCGAGGAGACGGTCGAGGTCGAGCTCGAGCGCCACGACGCGGTCGAGGTCCCACTGCGCCGCGACCAGCGGGTGCAGCTCGCCGATCCAGCCGAGGTCCTGACCGATCACCGCGCTTCGCCCGGGGTGCAGGAACGGCTCGGGCGAGGGGGCGAGCTCGGCCGCCCCGGCGCCGAGCGCGTCCAGCAGCGCCTCGAGCACGGCCTTCAGCGCGAAGAGGTCCGCGGGCGGCGGGTCGGGCACCCCCCACGTCGGAGGCTGCACCCGGCCGCACAGCGCGACGCCGAGCGCGCGGTGCTCGTGCGGCAGCGGCTCGCCGGCGCGGTAGACCCCGCCGATCTCGAACAGCGCGACGTCGACGTTGCCGCGCGCGGCGTTGTGCTGAACCTGGTCGAGCAGCGAGCCGAGCACGGTCGTGCGCAGCCGCGACTGATCCTCCGAGAGCGGGTTCTCGATCACCACCGCCTCGCGGCGCGGGTCCTCGGCGGGCAGCCGCAGCCGGTCGGCGAGCCCGGGGTCGGTGAAGCTCCAGCCGACGACCTCGTAGAGCCCGCGACCGACGAGCGCGTCGGCGGCGCGCCGGCGCAGCCGCTGGGCGGGCGAGAGCCGCCCGTAGGCGCCGCGGCGCGCGGGCAGCGTCGCCGGCAGCCGCTCCAGGCCATACAGCCGGGCGACCTCCTCGATCACGTCGATCTCGCGGGTCACGTCGCGCCGGCGCAGCGCCGGCACGGTCACGGTCAGCCCGTCGCCGGCGTCGGCGACGCCGAAGTCGAGCGCGGTGAGGATCTCGCGCTGGCGCTCGGCCGGCACGTCGATCCCCAGGATCGCGCGCACGCGCGAGGCACGCAGCGGCAGCGTCGCCGCCGCCGGCCCCGGACCGCCGACGTCGATCGTGCCCGGCGCGAGGTTGGCGCCGGTCAGCTCGCACAGCAGGATGCTGGCCATGATCAGGCCGTGCAGCGCCTGCTCGGGCGCGAGCCCCTTCTCGAAGCGCCCGGAGGCCTCGCTGCGCAGCCCCAGCGCGGTCGAGGTGCGGTTGATGTTGGGCCCGTCCCAGGTCGCCGCCTCGAGCAGGACCTCGGTCGTCTCGGCGGAGACCTCCGAGCGCGCGCCGCCCATCACGCCGGCGATCGAGGTCGGCCCGTCCTCGTCCTCGATGACGACCATCTCGCCGTCGAGCACGCGCTCGGAGCCGTCGAGGGTCTGGACGGTCTCCCCGTCGCGGGCGCGGCGCACGTTCAGCCGCCCGCCGCTCACGCGCTGCAGGTCGAACGCGTGCAGCGGCTGCCCCGTGAGGAGCATCACGTAGTTGGTGATGTCCACCACGTTGTTGATCGGCCGCTGCCCGGCGGCCATCAGCCGCGCCTTCAGCCACGCGGGCGAGGGGCCGATGGCCACGCCCTCGAACACGCGCGCGGTGAAGCGCGGGCACAGCTCCGGGCACTCGACGCTGGCCGCCGCGCCCGCGAGGGGCCCCGGCACGCCCGGATCATCGGCCCACGGCGGCGGCGCGAGCGGGGCGCCGGTCGCGGCGTGGAGCTCGCGGGCGACGCCGTAGACGCCCAGGCAGTCGGGCCGGTTCGGGGTGATCTCCAGCTCGAGGACGTCGCTGGCCAGCGGCAGCACGCTGGCCAGCGCCGTGCCGGGCTCGAGCATCCGGGGCAGGACCATGATCCCCGCGTGGTCGAGCCCGATGCCTACCTCGTCCTCGGCGAGGATCATCCCCTC
>DATAWZ010000051.1:0-18660 GCA_036266975.1 Solirubrobacteraceae bacterium | reverse complement strand
GTACACCGGGGGAGGACCCTGCGTCAAACTAGCCACGGGCTCACGAGCACCAAGGAAAACGCGACGTCAACGAGCGGTCCCCGGATCCTCCCCCATTTCACCGATCCGCGTACGGCCGAAGGCCAACCCAACTAGCCGGGAGGTGCTTCCCCGAGCAGGCCGCGCACCGACTCGCGCACGAGCCCGGCGAGCTCGTCGATCGGCACGTCCCCGAAGATGTCGCCGGGGGCAAGCAGCGTGCCGACGGTCGCGCCGATCGAGCAGGCCATGCGCACGCGGTCGGCGAGCGGGATCTCCTCGCTCGCGAACAGGCGGTGAAAGCGCGCCTCGAGGTCGTCGTTGTCGGCCTGGTTGCGCTCGCTGCGCCCGAGCGCCTCGACCGCGCTCGGGTTGCGCTGGTGCAGCAGCAGCAGCTCGCGGTTGCCCACCACCTGGTCGATGAAGTGATCGAGCACGCCGGGCCAGGCGGCCAAGCGCGCCGCGCCGTCCGGCAGCGCCTCGAGCTCGCTCAGCGCGTCCCAGCCGAGCGCGTGCAGCCGCAGGTGCAGCTCGAGCAGGATGTCCTCCTTGCGCTCGAAGTGGTAGTAGAGCGCCGCCTTGGTCGTGCCGAGCCGCTCGGCGATGTTTCGCAGCGAGGTCTTCTCGTAGCCCTGCTCGGTGAACAGCTCGAGGGCGATGTCGAGGATCCGCTCGCGGGTGGAGCCGGCCTCGCGCCGTGTCGTTCGGGCCGGAACGCTCACACCCGTTAGCTTACTTGACGACCGGCTAGCAACCTGACTAGACTTACTTGCCGACCGGTAAGTAGGATCCGAACCCCGACAGGACAGGGACCGCCATGGCCAGCGAGCTGATGATCGAGGCCCACGGGCTGCAGAAGCGATTCGGGCGCACCGTCGCGCTCGACGGACTGGACCTCGAGGTCCACGCGGGCGCGATCCTCGGCGTGCTCGGGCCGAACGGCGCGGGCAAGACGACCGCCGTGCGCGTCCTCACCACGCTCGCCGCACCCGACGGCGGCTCGGCGCGGGTCGCCGGCCACGACGTCGTCGCCGACCCGCTCGCCGTCCAGCGCAGCATCGGCGTCACCGCCCAGGACGCGACGCTCGACGAGGTGCTCAGCGGCCGGCAGAACCTCGTGATGGTCGGCCGCCTGGCCGGCCTGCGCCGCGGGGCGGCGCGCGCCCGAGCGGTCGAGCTGCTCGAGCAGTTCAACCTGACCGCCGCCGCCGACCGGGTGCTGAAGACCTACTCGGGCGGGATGCGCCGCCGTCTGGACCTCGCCGCCGGACTGATGACCCGCCCGCCGGTGCTGTTCCTGGACGAGCCGACCACCGGACTTGACCCGACGAGCCGCAAGCAGACCTGGCAGATCATCCGCGATCTCGTCGCCGACGGCGTCACCCTGCTGCTCACCACGCAGTACCTCGACGAGGCCGACGAGCTCGCCGACCGCATCGTGGTCATCGACCACGGCCGCGCGATCGCCGTGGGCACCGCCGCCCATCTGGAGGTGACGATCAGCGAGCACGACCCCGCGGCGATCGGCGCCCTGGTGCCGCTCGTCGCCGGCGCGATCCAGGTCAGCCACGGAGGGCGCCGGCTGCGCGCTCCGGTGAACGGCGGCGCCGGCCTGGCCACGCGCGTGGTCCGCGCGCTCGACGAGGCTGCCGTGGGCGTCGACGCCCTCGACGTCCGCCAGCCCTCGCTCGACGACGTGTTCTTCGCGCTCACCGGCCACGCTGCCGAGGAGGAAGAGGAGATCGTCGGTGCGACGGCTCAGTGACGTAATCGTCCTCACCGAGCGCAACCTGATCCACATCGCCCGCGAGCCGCTGCGGCTCTCGGACGTGACGATCCAGCCGGTCCTGTTCACCATCCTGTTCGTCTACGTCTTCGGCGCCGGAATCGTGCTGCCCGGCGGCGGGAGCTATACGGCGTTCGCGATCGCCGGGCTGCTCGCGCTCAACCTCACCACTTCGGCGATCGGCACCGCGGTCGGCCTGAGCGCCGATCTCGGCAGCGGGGTGATCGATCGCTTCCGCACGCTGCCGACCTGGCGTGCGGCGGTGCTCGTCGGGCGCTCGCTCACCGACCTGATGACCGCCGCGATCTGCGCGGCGATCGTTGCCCTCACCGGGCTACTGCTCGGCTGGCGGCCGCAGGGCAGCGTCGCCGGGACGATCGGCGGCTTTGCCCTCTTCCTGCTCTTCAGCTACGCGGTCTCGTGGGGCTGCGCGGTGATCGGGATCATGAGCAAGGACCCCGAGTCCGCCCAGGGGATCGGCCTGATCATCCTGTTCCCGCTCTCGTTCGTCTCCTACGCGCTCGTGCCCACGCAGCGAATGCCGGCGGTCCTGCGGGTGATCGCCGAATGGAACCCGGTCTCCAGCGTCACGGCGGCGGCGCGGCGGATGTTCGGCAATCCGAACCCGTCCGCCTCGATCCAGGCCTGGCCGATGCAGCACCCCGCGCTCGCCTCGCTGATCTGGTCGCTGGCCCTGCTTGCGCTGTTCGCGCCGCTGGCGACTCATCTGTACCGGCGACGGACGATCGACTAGACGCCGGGCGAGATCAGAGCTCGAACTGTTCCATCGAGTGAAGAGCCGCTGCATGTCGATCCAGGAGCTGGCACCAGCCGTCTATCCGGGCGCTCTTGAGGCGGCGGAGACCGGAAATGATGTGGTCCACGACCCGTGCCGCCGAAGCGGCGGCAGGCGCGTCCTCGGCCATGAGCTGCTCCAGCGCTTCGTATCCGGCGTCTTGTATCCGCAGCGCCGCCTTGAGCACTGCGATCTCCTCATCGTTCCCGCTCTGCTTCTTCAATTTCGCGCGGTCTTCACTCCATGTCTCGCCCATCTGCTCGACATTCTCGGCCGCGCCCGCGAGCCACAACTTGGTTCTCGAGGCGCGTCCAGATCCGAGGTCGACCGCATCGACGTTGACCAGTTGTCCGACGGCCGTACCCGCGCTCGTGGCATTCAGCGATTGGCCCGCAGCGGGGTAGAACATCCCCCCGCGCGCCACGCCGGCTCCGGTGTTTTGGGTAACGCTGCGCATACCCCCGACCGCGTCGTTGTGGATCACGATGCCACCGGGAGCCACGACCTGCCTGCCAATCGCTGGCATCGCGCTGTGAGAGATGAGGATCTGCACGTCGACACCGTGCTGAGGGGCTGCGCGGCTCTTCGTTTGCTCCGACAGCGCGCGCCCGTGATCGGCACAGATCTCCAGTGAGACGTTGACGTCACCCACCGAGAAGAAGCTCGAGCCCTGCGCTTCACCTCCCATCTCGGGCGTGCTCCGACCCTGGCCCGTTGTATACGCGGCCTTCGCGGCCCTCTCCGTCCCCGCCTTGTCCTTGTAGGTAGCCGTGTCGCCGGCATTCAACCTCTTGTCGATCTCGCGCAGGAGGTGACCGTTGAGATAGGCAAAGGTTGTGTTGTGAAGCCCCTTCTTGATCGATCCCCAGACCACCGAACCGGGGACGATCAACAGGTTCGGGGCGGCGTACGAGAGCTGCTGGACGGTCTTCTTGATCGTGTCTTTGTCGCCCTCGCTGAACGGCTCGTCGGGTCGTTTGAAGAACCACTCCGGTGCAGTGAATACCCCAAGTACCTGACCGTTGACGGTTGCCTGCTGAGCCTGCATCTCCGCGTCAGCCTCTGCCACCTTCATCGCCAGGGCCTTGAGCCGGAGCTTGAGCTCGGGGACCTTGCTTCGCTTCTTCTTCAGGACCGCGGCGGCGGCGTCGAGGAGGGCGGACGCCCCATCCTTGAACTCGCCGCTGTTGGCCACATCGTCCCCCTGGCCACGTTCGCCGCTCTTGATCCCCAGGCTGTGCACGCTCACATGGCTGTAGCTCTGAGGAATCGGCCGGGTTTTGGGGGCGCGTTGAACGACCGGTCCGTCGGAGACGGTCGCGGATGCCGCGAGGCTCTGTGCGGGCACCGACGAGCGGTCGACGATCCAAGCACGTGCCTCCGGGCCGCCCGGCGCGAGGCGCGACGGCGGGGCCGAGGGGGCCCGTTGCTCGCGGCCCAGCAGGGCGGCCACGGCCCGGTTGCCGGCCACACGCTGGAGCTGAATCAGACTGGAGGGGCTCAGCCTCGCGGGGGCGGGGATGTCCGACGCCCTCGCCGCCGGCGACGGCGCGCTCGGAGTGGGCTTCATGCGTGCGCGTGCCGACATCCTCGGGCGGGAGCGTACGACCGCCCCCCGTCGATGGCAAGGCCGGTTGGGGCGAATGTTCAGGCGGCGCGCGGCCGAACGCGGCCGGGTTGACGACGTAACGCGCGTCAGAGGCCGACCGGCACGGTCGTGCTGCGGCTGAGCGCCTCCCAGGCCGCCAGCTCGGCGCGGCGCGAGTCCAGCGAGGCGGCGATCGCCTCGAAGGCGTCGTCGCCGAGGGCCAGGCGCAGCGGCGGCTGGGGCGCCTCGAGCGCGGCGAGGATCGCCGCCGCCGCGCGCGCGGGATCTCCGGGCTGGCTGCCGTCCATCTGGTCGACCGCGGCGCGGGTCGGCCCGACGCTCGGCGCGTAGTCGGCGATCGCCCGCGAGCGGTGGATCCGCGCTCGGCCGAAGTCGGTGCGGAACGCGCCCGGCTCGACGATCAGCACGCGGATCCCGAACGGCGCGACCTCGGCGGCGAGTGCCTCCGACGCGGCCTCGAGCGCGTACTTGGCCGCGCAGTAGGCGCCGAATCCGGGCGGCGCGAGCTGCCCGCCCATCGAGCTCATCTGGACGATCGTGCCCGAGCCCTGGGCGCGCAGGTGGGGGAGGGCCGCCTGGGTGAGCGCGATCGCGCCGAAGAACATCGTCTCCATGATCGTGCGCAGGTCGGCGAGGTCGAGCTCTTCGATCGCCCCCACCGAGCCGTAGCCGGCGTTGTTGACTAGGACGTCGATGCGCCCGAAGCGATCGAGGGCCGCGTCGACCGCCGCCTCGGCGTCACCGGCCCGGGTGACGTCGAGCGTCACCGGAAGCACACGCTCGGGGGCCGTCGCCACGAGTTCGTCGAGCGCCTGCGGGCGGCGGGCCGCGGCGACGACGCGGTCGCCGCGCTCGCGCGCGGCGTGGGCGAGCTGCAGGCCCAATCCGGACGAGCTGCCGGTGATCAGCCAGACGGAAGGATCGATGGAGGTCATGGGGCCACGCTAGACCCGTGCGGCACGGATCGGAAACACCGGTTGCCTGGCGGGCCACAGGCTGCGCCTGTGGCACTACGCTGCAGTGGTCAACCCCCCAATCCCGAGAAGGGAGCTTTGCGATGAAGGCCATGAACTGCCCCTGTGGCGAGCAAATCACCGGCGAGACCGACGAGGAGTTCATCGCGGCGGTCAACGAGCACCTCAGCAGCGCGCACCCGGAGATGGCCGGGAAGTACACCGACGAGCAGATCCTCTCGCGCGCCCAGGAGGCCTGACCCCGGACGTCGCGCCCGCGCCGCGATGACGCCGGAGCTACGGCAGCTGCGCTACTTCGTCGCGGTCGCCGAGACGCAAAGCTTCACCGCCGCGGCGCGGCGGCTGCACATCGCCCAGCAGTCGCTCTCCCAGCAGATCCGCACGCTCGAGCTCGGACTCGGGGTCACGCTGTTCGAGCGCAGCTCGCGCGGGGTGGCCCTCACCGACGTCGGGGCGGTGCTCCTGCGCGAGGCGACCGGCGTGCTCGCCCAGGCCGACCGCGCGGTGGAGGCGGTGCGCCGGGCGGCCGAGGGCCGGGAGGGCGAGCTGCGCGTCGGTTTCCTGGCCACGATCGCCGGCTATCTGATGCCGCCGGTCGAGCGCGCCTTTCGCGAGCGCCACCCCGGCGTGGAGCTCTCGGCCGAGGAGCTGCCGGTCGCCGCGCTCGTCGCCGGCGTGCGCGACGGGGCGCTGGACGCGGGGCTGAGCCGGCCGCCGTTCGCCGAGGATCTGCACACCGAGGAGATCCTGCGCGAGCCGGTCGCCGCGGTGCTGCCCGAGGACCACCCGCTGGCCGGCCGCGAGACCCTCACGCTCGCCGAGCTGGCCGACGACCCGTGGGTGATGACGCCGCGGGCGTCCTGGCCGGCCTGGCATCGCGTCTACGACGAGGACTTCGCGCGCGCGGGCTTCCGGCCGCGGGTGGTCCAGCGCGGCACCAGTCCCCAGAATCTGCTCGCGCTCGTCGCCGCCGGGGTCGGCGTCACGCGGCTGCCGCTGTCCTCGCGCAGTCTGCGTGATGGAGGCGTGTGCTTCGTCCCGCTCGTCGGCGAGCACGCCACGGTCGTCCTCGTGTCCCGTCCGCAGGCGCCCAACCCGGCGCTTCCGGCGCTGCGCTCGGTGTTGCATGGGGTGATCGAGAGCGGTGCCCTGCTCGACTGAGGACCTCTCGCGGCCGAGGTCAACCGCAGCCCGGCGTCCTCGCGCGTGCGTTGGCCAACCGAGGCTGCGCGCTGCGTCGTGGCCCGCGAACACCCCGGTCACAAGCTGAGTGGCTCGTCCGGAAGCGCTTGACCGGAAACCCGTCGCGCGTCGCGCGAGGTTGAGCCAGATCCGGCGCGCCGGTCGGGCGGAGCAATCCGGACGACCGTGACCCACCAGCGCCGCTCCGCGCTGGTCGATCGACCAAAAATGGGCGAATCGCGTACGTGAGTAACTTGCTTGCTCCGAGCAAGTAAACTACAGTGTGGTGATGGCACCCGCCGTACATGCGCCGAGAAGGGGTCGCACGCAGGTCGAGCGTGCGGCATTGTCGGACGCGCGGCTGACCGACGCGGCCGTTGCGCTGATCTGCGAGCGGGGCGCCGCCGGCACGACGCTCAAGGACGTCGGCTTGCGTGCTGGCTACAGCCGCGGTCTCGCGGGCTACCGCTTCGGTACCAAGGCGGGACTGTGGTCGTTCCTGGTCAAGACGATCGGCGAGGAATGGCGCGCCGAGCTTGGCCGGGCGGTGGCGGACACCACCGGCGGTCTGGACACGATCTTCGCCGCCGTGGATGCCCATGGCCACTTCCTGCTCGAGTCCTCCGAGCGCATTCGCGCCTTCTACATCCTGTGGTTCGACTCGGTCGGCCCGGATGCGGAGCTCAAGCAGGTCATCGCCAACATCCACGAGCGACGTCGCCGGGACGTCGAGGTGTGGATCCTCAGCGGCGTTGAGACCGGCACGATCCGGCCCGACGTCGACATCCGCGAATTGGCCGAGCAGTTCTGCGCGGCCGTCATCGGCATCGTCTACCAGTGGCTGGTCACGCCGCTCGCGCATGACCACGTCCGGGCGCTGCACGAGGGCCTCAAGCAGGCCATGTACCTGGCCCTCAGCTACGAGGAGCCGGACGCGGACATCACCCAGAGCTTCCAGAAAGGTGGGGCGTGAACGTTCAAACCGAAGTGCTCGAGCGAGCGCTTGACACGCCGGAGCCGGCGGGCGCTCCGCTGCGCTTCGTCACCGCGGCGTCCCTGTTCGACGGGCACGACGCCGCCATCAACGTGATGCGCCGGATCATCCAGGACAGCGGCGCCGAGGTCGTGCACCTGGGACACAACCGCAGCGTCCGCGACGTCGTGCGCGCCGCGATCCAGGAGGACGCCGACGGGATCGCGATCAGCTCCTACCAGGGCGGCCACACCGAGTACTTCCGCTACGCGGTCGACATGCTGCGCGAGTACGGCGCCGAGCACATCCGCGTCTTCGGCGGCGGCGGCGGCACGATCACCCCCGAGGAGATCGCCGAGCTGGAGGCCTATGGCGTGGAGCGGATCTACCACCCCAACGACGGCATGGCCCTCGGCCTGACCGGCATGATCGACGACCTGGTCCAGCGCAGCCTGCGCCACCAGGCGCGCTCGACCGTCCCGGCTCCCAGCAAGTCCTGGAGCGACCTGACGATCGCCCGCATGCTCTCCGCGCTGGAGGACGAGGCGATCGAGCCGGCCGAGCTGGACGCGCTGCGCGCGGAGTGGAACGCGGCCGGCGCGCACGTCCCGGTCGTCGGCATCACCGGCACCGGCGGCGCCGGCAAGAGCACGGTCACCGACGAGCTGCTCTCGCGCTTCATGCAGTGGTTCCCCGACCGGCGGATCGCCGTGCTCGCGGTCGACCCGACCCGCCGGCGCACCGGCGGCGCGCTGCTCGGCGATCGCATCCGCATGAACAGCCTGCGCCACGAGCACGTCTACATGCGCTCGATCGCCACCCGCCGCCAGCACCGCTCGACCAGCGCGATGCTCGAGGACGCGATCGCGTTCCTGCGCTCGGCCGGGTTCGACCTGGTCATCCTCGAGACCGCGGGCATCGGCCAGAGCGACTCGGACGTCGTCGACCTCGTCGACCTGCCGATCTATGTGATGACCAGCGAGTTCGGCGCGGCCAGCCAGCTCGAGAAGATCGACATGCTCGACCTCGCCGAGATCGTCGTCATCAACAAGTTCGACAAGCGCGGCGCGCTCGACGCGCTGCGCGACGTGCGCAAGCAGTGGCAGCGCAACCACCAAGTCTTCGACGCCGGCGAGGAGGCGATCCCGGTCTACCCGACGATCGCCAGCCAGTTCAACGACCCCGGTCTGAGCTGGATGTTCCTGAACCTCTGCACGCTGCTCGGCGAGCGCCCCGGCGGCGAGCCCGGCCACTGGGCGCCCGCGCTGGAGCTGGAGACGCACGAGCCGCTCGGCAACGTGCTGATCCCCGGCAGCCGCACTCGCTACCTGGCCGAGATCGCCGAGCAGGGCCGCGCGATGAACTCTGGCGTCGAGAGCCAGGCCGCCCTGGCCTCGACCGCGCAGCACTGCTACGAGGCGCTGAAGGCGATAGGCGACGAGTCGCTGCCCGCCGAGCTCGACGCCTACCCCGAGGCCGCCCTCGTGGGCGAGCAGCACTCGCCACTGCGCGCCCGCTACAACGAGTCGCTCGCCGCCCTGGGCGCCGAGGCGGTCTCGCTGCTGCGCGCCTGGCAGGCGCGGATCGACGGAATCACCTCCGAGACCTACAGCTACACGGTCCGCGGCAAGGAGATCACCGGCGAGAACTACAGCGTCTCCCTCAGCCAGCAGCGCCTGCCCAAGATCGCCCCGCCGCGCTTCGACGGCTGGGGCGACCGGCTGCGCTTCCTGCTCAAGGAGAACCTGCCCGGCTCCTATCCATACACCGGCGGGGTGTTCCCCTACCGGCGCGAGGGCGAGGACCCGACCCGGATGTTCGCCGGCGAGGGCCCGCCCGAGCGCACCAACCGGCGCTTTCACTACCTGTCGGCCGGCCAGCCGGCCGCCCGCCTGTCGACCGCGTTCGACTCGGTGACGCTGTACGGTGAGAATCCCGACGAGCGGCCGGACATCTACGGCAAGGTCGGCAACTCGGGCGTCTCGATCGCCACCGTCGACGATGCCAAGAAGCTCTACTCGGGCTTCGATCTGTGCGCCCCGAGCACGTCGGTCTCGATGACGATCAACGGCCCGGCGCCGATCATCCTCGCCTTCTTCATGAACGCCGCGATCGACCAGCAGGTCGAGAAGCACCTGCGCCAGACCGGCGGCTGGGACGCGGTCGCGCGCACGCTCGAGGACCGCTTCGCCGGCCGGCAGCGGCCGGGCTACGACGGCGACCTGCCCGAGGGCAACGACGGCCTCGGCCTGGGGCTGCTCGGCGTCAGCGGCGATGAGTTCGTCGACCGCGAGACCTACGAGCGGATCAAGGCCGAGACGCTGCGCTCGGTCCGCGGGACCGTGCAGGCCGACATCCTCAAGGAGGACCAGGCCCAGAACACCTGCATCTTCTCGACCGAGTTCGCGCTGAAGATGATGGGCGACGTCCAGCAGTACTTCGTCGAGAACGAGATCCGCAACTTCTACAGCGTCTCGATCAGCGGCTACCACATTGCCGAGGCGGGCGCCAACCCGATCTCCCAGCTCGCGTTCACGCTGGCCAACGGGTTCACGATCGTCGAGTACTACCTGTCGCGGGGCATGGACATCGACGAGTTCGCGCCCAACCTGAGCTTCTTCTTCTCCAATGGGATGGACCCCGAGTACGCGGTCATCGGCCGCGTCGCGCGAAGGATCTGGGCGCGGGCGATGCGCGAGCGCTACGGGGCCGATCCCCGCAGCCAGATGCTCAAGTACCACATCCAGACCTCCGGCCGCAGCCTGCACGCCCAGGAGATCAGCTTCAACGACATCCGCACCACGCTGCAGGCGCTGTACGCGATCTTCGACAACTGCAACAGCCTGCACACCAACGCCTACGACGAGGCGATCACCACGCCCACCGAGCAGTCGGTGCGCCGCGCGGTGGCGATCCAGCTGATCATCAACCGCGAGCTCGGCCTGAACCACTGCGAGAACCCCTGGCAGGGCTCGTTCATCATCAACGAGCTCACCGACCTCGTCGAGGCCGCCGTCTACGAGGAGTTCGAGCGGATCTCCGACCGCGGCGGCGTACTCGGCGCGATGGACACGATGTACCAGCGCAGCAAGATCCAGGAGGAGAGCCTCTACTACGAGCGCCTCAAGCACGACGGGACGCTGCCGCTGATCGGCGTGAACACCTTCCTGCCGCGCGAGGGCGCCGACGAGGAGATCGGCAAGCTCGAGCTCATGCGCTCGACCGACGGCGAGAAGGACGCGCAGATCGCCGCGGTGCGGGCCTTCGAGTCGCGCGCCGCCGACCGGGCGCCCGCCGCGCTCGCGCGGCTGCGCGACGTGGCCCGCGCCCGCGGGAACACGTTCGAGGCGCTGATGGAGGCGGTCAAGGTCGCCTCGCTGGGGGAGATCTCCGGTGCGCTGTACGGGGTCGGGGGCGAGTACCGGCGCAACATGTAGGCCCGGCCATGCTCACCGACGCGGTCGGCACCGTCCATGAGCCCGCGCAGGACCAGGCACGCATCGTGTGCCTGGTCCCGAGCATCACCGAGCTGCTCTGCGATCTCGGCGTCGCCGAGCAGCTCGTCGGGCGCACCGGGTTCTGCATCCATCCGCGCGAGGTCACGCGGGCGATTCCCAAGGTCGGCGGCACCAAGGACGTCAAGCTCGATCGGATCCGCGAGCTCGCGCCCACGCACGCCGTCCTGAACGTCGAGGAGAACCGGCGCGAGACGGCCGAGGCGCTCGCCGAGTTCGTCCCGCACCTGATCGTCACGCATCCGCACGGGCCGCGCGATAACCCGCCGCTGTACCGGCTGCTCGGCGGGATCTTCGGCCGCGAGGAAGCGGCCGAGGGGCTGTGCGCCGCGTTCGAGCAGGCCTACGCCGACGCCGCCTCGCCGACCCGCCCGCGCCAGCGCGTGCTGTACCTGATCTGGCGCGACCCGTGGATGTCGGTGGCGCCGGACACGTACATCTCGCGCACGCTGGCCGCGGTCAACTGGCACACCGAGCCGGCCGACGCGCAGGATCCCTACCCGGAGGTGCGTCTGGAGGCGTTCGCCGGCCGCGTCGACCGCGTGCTGCTCAGCAGCGAGCCCTACCACTTCCGCGAGCGCCACTTCGCCGAGGTCTCCGCCGCGGTGCCGGGCGCCGAGGTCTCGCTGATCGACGGCGAGATGACCTCCTGGTACGGCACCCGCGCGATCGAGGGGATGCGCTACCTGGCCGAGTACCGCGGCCGGGTGTGATGATGCGCGCGTGCACCCGGTAAGCGAGACCCGCCGCGTGGCGCTCGTCACCGGCGGCGCCGCGGGCATCGGCGCGGCGATCGCCGAGCGGCTCGCCGCCGACGGCTGCGAGGTCATCGTCGCCGACCGCCGCGCCGAGCCGGCGCAGGCGCAGGCCGACCGCATCGGCGGCCGCGCGCTCGTCGTCGACGTCGCCGACCACGACGCCGTCGTGCAGCAGATCGGCCAGGCCGGCCCGATCGACATCCTCGTCAACAACGCCGGCGTCGACCACTTCGGCTGGTTCACCGACGTCCCCGCCGAGACGTGGCAGCGCATCCTCGCGGTCAACCTGCAGGGGGCGATCAGCTGCGCCCAGGCGGCGCTCCCGGCGATGCAGCGGGCCGGCTGGGGGCGGCTCATCTTCATCGGCTCGGACGCGGGGCGGATCGGCGCCAAGGGCAACGCCGTCTACGCCGCGGCCAAGGGCGCGCTGCACGCGCTGTCGATGTCGCTCGCGCGCGAGAGCGCGCGCTTTGCCATCACCTCCAACGTCGTCTCGCCCGGTCCGATCGACACGCCGCTCCTGCACGAGATGACCGACCACGCGATCGAAGTCATCACCGCCCAGACCCAGCTCAAACGGCTCGGGCGCCCCGAGGAGGTCGCCGCGCTCGTCGCCTTTCTCGCCTCCGAGGGCTCCTCCTACGTGACCGGCGAGCTGCTCGGGGTCTCCGGCGGGATGCACCTCGGCAGCTGAGCGCCACACGAGAAAATGGCCCGATCGGATCGTTATGCTCAGGCCACTGTGCCTCGGCCACCCGTCCCGGCGACCCCCGAGGTCCCGGCGACCCCCAAGGGCCGGCGCGGACGCCAGCGCCTGCTCGACGCCGCGACGGAGGTCCTCGCCCGCGAGGGCTTCGGCGGCGCGTCGATCGCCCGTATCACCGAGCAGGCCGGGGTCCCCAAGCGGATGGTCGTCTATTACTTCGGGACCCGCGAGGCGCTGCTGGCGACGGTGCTCGAGGGCATCGCCGACCGGATCGCGGCGACCGCCGCGGCGAACGCGCCGGAGGCCGCCGAGCCCCCGCAGGCCGTCGCGGCCTGGTTCGACGCGCTGTGGACGGGCGCGACCGGCAACCCCGAGATCCCGCGCGCCTACTTCGCGCTGATCGGTGGCAACTGGACCGACGTGACCCGCGACGCGCTCGATCAGACCCGGCGCAGCTTCACCGCCGTGCTCGACTCGCTCATCCAGACGTGCCTGCGCGCCGGCTTCGCGCTCGAGGGCGACCGCGACGGCTTCGAGCTGTTCGCGCTCTCGCTGACGCGCGGGCTGCTGCTGGAGTGGATCGAGGCGGGCGACACGCCGGCTCTGCGACACGCGCGCACGTACGTCGAGCAGACCCTCGCCGCCGCCTTCGTGCCGGCGCCGGGATAGGCCCGATGGGGCGCGACGAGGCGATCCTGCGGGCCGCCGCCGAGCTGTTCCTCGAGCGCGGGTTCGGCGGCGTCACCGTCGATGAGATCGGTGCGCGCGCGGGGGTCAGCGGCCCGGCGGTCTACCACCACTTCGCCAGCAAGGACGAGATCCTCGCCACCCTCTTCGACCAGGCGATGGACGACCTGCTGCTGCTCGTCGACACCCCGGCGGGCGACGACCCCCACGAGGTGCTCGAGAGCCTCGTCGTCGCGCAGGCGGCGTTCGCGCTCACCGATCTCGTGCTGGTCAGCGTCTATGCGCGCGAGGCGCGCTCGCTGGCCGAGCCCTGGCGCCGCCAGGCCTCCCGGCGCCAGCGCCAGCACGTCGACCGCTGGCTGGACGCGATGCGCGCCTGCTATCCGCAGCGCGAGGAGTCCGAGTTGCTGAGCGCCGCCCACGCGGTCATCGGCCTGTCGCTCTCGGTGGCGACCTGGGAGCAGGCCGCGCTGCAGACACCGGGCCTTCAGGAGCTGCTCGCCGAGCTCATGCGCGGTGCCCTGGATCGCCTGAACGCTCCCTAAGCCCAGATCCGATCCAAGCAATGCCCACCGGTGGGCACGCATTGCCAGAGGCCTGAACCATGGGTAAGCTGCGCCCGGCGTGCCGCGCCAACCGACCGCCACCCTGGGGATCTCCGCCTTCGGCCCGGACATCGAGGCCACGGTTCGCATCGCCCGCGCGGCCGACGCGGCCGGCGTGCCCGCGACGTGGACGAGCGAGCTCTACAACCGCTCGGTGACGATCCCGCTGGCGGCGATGGCGACGGTCACCGAGCGCACGCTGCTCGGCGCGGCGATCGCCTACGGCGTGGGGCGCAGCCCGATGACCCTCGCCGCCGAGGCCCGCGACCTGGACGAGCTCTCTCACGGGCGCTTCGTCCTCGGCCTGGGCAACGGGACGCGCACGATGATCCGCGACTGGCACGGCCAGGACCCCGAGGCGCCCGCGGTGCGGATCGAGGAGCTGGTGCCGTTGATCCGCGCGATCTGGAACGTTCACGAGCGGCCGGTCGACCACGACGGGCGCTTCTACCGGATGCGCTTTCGGCCGATCGGCGATCCGCCGGCGATCCAGCGCGCGATCCCGATCCACACCGCGGGCCTGAACCCGCGCATGTGCGAGTCGGCCGGCCGGGTGGCCGACGGGATCATCGCCCACCCCGTGTGCTCGGCCAAGTACCTGCAGGAGGTCGTCGCGCCGGCGGTGGCCAAGGGCGCCGCCCGCTCCGAGCGCGCGGTCGAGGAGATCGAGCTGGCGAGCATGGTCATCTGCGTGGTGCACGACGACCTCGAGCAGGCGCGCCGCGACGCGGCCAGCCAGATCTCCTTCTACGGCTCGGTCAAGACCTACGACGCCGCCTTCGCGCTGAACGGCTTCGCGGCCAACGCCGAGGCGATCCGCGAGGCCTTCCGCGCCGGCGACGAGGACGCGATGCGCGTTGCGGTGAGCGACGAGATGGTCGACGCGATGGCCGTCTGCGGGCGCACGGCGAGCGAGGTTCGCGCCGGCCTGCGACGCTACGACGGCGTGCTCGATCACGCGATCGCGTACTCGCCGACCCACGGCCTCAGCGCCGAGCGGGTGGAGGAGAACATCATGTCCCTGGTGGAGGTGGCCGCATCATGAGCGCCAGTCATTGTCGGATCGGTTCGGGATCGGGGTTCTGGGGCGACATGGTCGACCCCGCCGCCGAGCTCGCCGAGCACGGCAGCATCGACTACCTGTGCTTTGACCTGCTCGCCGAGCTGACCGTCTCGATCCTCTCCCGCGCGCGGCTGCGCAACCCCGACGCCGGTCACATCCCGGACATGGAGGCGATCGTCCGCGAGGTCCTGCCCGCGGCGCGGCGCAACGGAGTGCGCCTGATCACCAACGGCGGCGGCGCGAACCCGTCCTCCGGCGCGGCGATGTGCGCGCGCGTGGCCGGCGAGATGGGCTACGGCGACCTGCGCATCGCGGTGATCGAGGGCGATGAGCTGACCGACCGGCTGGGGGAGATCCGCGCCTCGGGCTGGGCCCTGCGCAACCTCGACACCGGCGAGGAGGACATCGACTCGATCGCCGACCGCATCGTCGCCGCCCACGCCTACACCGGCTCGGACGGGATCATCGAGGCGCTCGAGGGCGGCGCCGAGCTGGTCATCGGGGGAAGGCTCGCCGACTCGGCGATGTACTGCGGTGGGCTCATGCATCACTTCGGCTGGCGCTTCGACAGCGCCCCCGAGCTGATCGGCGCGGCGCTGACCATCGGCCACGTGCTCGAGTGCGGCGGGCTGTGCTCGGGCGGGATGTCCTCCCAGTGGCGCCTGGCCAAGGACCCGTGGAAGCTCGGCTTCCCGCTCGCCGACGTCGCCCCCGACGGGACCGCGGTGATCGAGAAGGTCGCCGGCTCGGGCGGCGTGATCAACCAGTGGACGGTCAAGGAGCACCTGCTCTACGAGGTCCACGATCCGCGCCACTACCTGCTGCCCGACGGCGAGGTCGACATGGGCGAGGTCGAGGTCAACGAGCTGGGGCCCGACCGGGTCGCGCTCACGGGCATGAGCGGGCGCCCGCGCCCGGACACCCTGAAGGTGCAGATCGGCTACGAGGACGGCTTCATGACCTCCAGCCGCGCGCTGATCTCCTGGCCGGACGCGCTGGAGAAGGCCGACTGGTGCGAGGAGCTCGTCCGCAAGCGCCTGGAGTACGTCGGGGTCACGCCGCTCGAGCAGCGCTACGACCGCGTCGGGGTCAACGCGCTGGCCGGGCCGGTCGCGCCCACGCCGGACTACGAGCCCAACGAGATCGACTTCCGCATGGCCGTCCGCTGCCGCACGCGGGCCGAGGCCGAGACCGCGCGCCGCGCCTTTCTGCTGCCCTCGACGGTCGGCCCGGTCGGCACGGCGTTCATCAACCCCGAGCCGGTCAAGAAGGTCATCGGGCTGTGGCCGACGCTCGTGCCGCGCTCGGCGGTCAAGGCGACCGTGCGGGTGTTCTCCGCCCAGGAGGCCCAGCATGCAAGTGCATGACCTCGCCTACGTGCGCTCGGGGGACAAGGGCGACGTCTCCAACGTCGTCGTGCTCGCCAAGGACGCCGAGGCGTTCGCGCGGCTGCGCGCCGATCTGGTGCCCGAGGCGATCGCCGCCTACATGCGCGGACTGGTCAGCGGGCCGATCGCGGTCTACGAGCTGCCGAAGATCCAGGCGCTGCAGGTGGTGATGCACGGAGCGCTGGGCGGCGGGGCGACGCGCACGCTGCGCTTCGACGCCACGGGCAAGTCGATGTGCACGATCCTCTCGCGGATGGAGCTGTGAGCGCGCTGCGCGGTCTCCGTCCGTCCTCGCCTTCGGCTGCGGGCGCCGGAGACCCCTCCGCTGACTGGCTGGCTCGTCGTCGTTGCGGCTCACCTCGCGAGCTGTGCGCAATGGCGCGATCGGGCAACCCGCGTGAGTGAGCGCGAGCAGGAGCTCGCGCAGCGGGCGCAGGCCGCCCAGGCCGGAGGGGCGGCCCGCTACCACGAGTCGATCGCCCGCCAGGGAAAGCTCCCGGTCCGCCGCCGGCTGGAGCTGCTGCTCGACGACGGCTCCTTCGTGGAGGACGGGCTGCTCGCGCGCACGATGGACGAGGGGCTCGCCGCCGACGCGGTGGTCACCGGGATGGGACGCATCGAGGGCCGGACGGTGTGCGTGATCGCCAACGACCCGACGGTCAAGGCGGGGGCGTGGGGGCGCCAGACGATCCGCAAGTACCTGCGCGCCCAGGAGGAGACGCTGCGCGGGCGCTGCCCGCTGCTCTACCTGGTCGACTCGGCCGGCGCGCGCCTGGACGAGCAGTTCGACCTGTTCATCGACCGCCAGCACGCCGGGCGGATCTTCCACAACCAGTGCCTGCTCTCCGGCCAGGTCCCGCAGATCTGCATCCTGTTCGGCCCCTCGCCCGCGGGCGCCGCCTACGTCCCGGCGTTCTGCGACGCGGCGATCCTCGTCGACGGCAACGCGAGCGCGTTCCTGGGCTCGCCGCGGATGGTCGCGATGGCCACCGGCGAGCAGGTGACCGCCGAGGAGATGGGCGGCGCGCGCATGCACTGCACGGTCAGCGGCGTCGGCGATCACCTGGCCAAGGACGACGAGGAGGCGATCGCTGTCGCCCGGCGCTACCTGCAGTACCTGCCTTCCCATTTTGAGGGGAAAGTCCCCGGGGCGCCGGCCGTGCCCCCCGAGGCCGGCCGACGCACTATCTCCGCTCTGGTTCCCGAGTCCGAGAAGGTCGCCTTCGACATGCACGAGCTGCTCGCGGCGCTCGTCGACGAGGGCTCGCTGTTCGAGCACAAGAGGCGCTTTGCACGCGAGCTGATCTGCGGGTTCGCCCGCCTGCAGGGCCGCACGATCGGGGTGGTCGCCAATCAGCCCAAGCACAAGGGCGGGGTGATCACCAGCGACAGCTCGGACAAGGGCGCGCAGTTCGTGCAGCTGTGCAACGCCTACGGGCTGCCGCTGCTCTTCCTGGTCGACACGCCGGGGTTCATGGTCGGCGCGCAGGTCGAGCGCGGCGGGATCATCCGCCACGGCGCCAAGTATTTGTCATCGATCGCGGCGTGCACCGTCCCGCGCATCTGCGTGGTCGTCCGCAAGGCGTACGGCGCGGGGTACCTGGCGATGTCGGGCGCGCCGTTCGACCCCGACGCGGTCGTCGCGCTGCCCACCGCGCGGCTGGCGATCATGGGTCCCGAGCCGGCGGTCAACGCGATCTTCGCCAACAAGATCGAGGCGATCGAAGATCCCGACGAGCGCGCGGCGTACGTGACCGCGCGGCGCGAGGAGTATGAGGTCAACCTCGACGTCTTCCGGGCCGCGTCGGCCAACTACGTGGACTCGGTCATCTCCGGCGAGCACCTGCGCGCGGAGCTCGTGCGCCGCTTCGACCACTACGCGGCCAAGGTCCGGGCCCCGGTCAACCGCCACCACGCGGTCATCCGCGGTTGATCGTGGGCGGAACGGTTCACACCTTCGGCGTGTAAATGTGACAGTGCGTGCGTTCACTGTGGCGCCCACTTCACCGTCAACGCAAGAGGACCCTCACCCGTCCAGTCTCAACGTCCTCGACGTCACGCGCGAGCTGACCAGCGCGTCGGCCGAGGCCCTGCGCCGCCTGACCGGCTGAGCCCGCAAGGGCAGGCGTACGTGGGCCCAAGCCCACCTCATTCGGCGCACGAGCGGGCAGCCCACGGCGCCGTGTCGTCTCGGAGGGCCGCCGTCAGCCGGCGCGCGGCCTCGAGTTGCTCGAGGACCTCCGTCTCCCACACTTGCTTGGCGAGCCCCGTCTGGCGCACGCTCTTCTGCTCGGGCTCTGGTGGCCGCGCACCCAGCTTTGACAGGTCAACTCGCTTCAGCGACAGGTGGGGTGCGAGCTCCCGGAGTCGCCCGGTGCTGTAGGTGTCGAAGTATGTCGTCGGGATGCCGATCATGGCCGGGCCGTCCATCGCGCCGGACTTCATACCGACGATCCGCTTGACGCCATATTCCGGCGCTTGTGCGGTTTCCGGGGGTCGGCTGAGGGCTGAGCGCGGGTAGCGCGTCCGGCCGTCTCTGGCAAGCAGCGCCTTGGCGGCGGGTGGGGTTCGCGAGTCGTTCTCGCGGTGTGGGCGTGGTT
>DATAWZ010000050.1:0-16064 GCA_036266975.1 Solirubrobacteraceae bacterium | reverse complement strand
TCACGAGCACCAAGGAAAACGCGACGTCAACGAGCGGTCCCCGGATCCTCCCCCATTTCACCGATCCGCGTACGGCCGAAGGCCAACCCAACTAGCCTCGAGGCTAGCGATGGCGACGGCGGCCGGCACCCAGTACCTGATCGCGCTGCTCGGCGGGGTCAAGGAGGACCTGCTGGAGGAGCTCTTCCTGCGCCTGCGAGGGGCCGGCTACGACGCGGTCCGCCCGTCGCACATGTGCGTCTTTCGCTCCCTGGACCCCGACGGCTCGCGGCTGTCCGACCTGGCCGAGCAGGCGGACATGACCAAGCAGGCCTTCGGCGAGCACGTGGCCAAGCTCGAGGCGGCCGGCTACATCGAGCGCCGGCCCGATCCCCGCGACGGCCGGGCCAAGCTCGTCGTGCCGACCGAGCGCGGGCGCGGCGTGCTCCTGTTCGCCGGGCAGATCGCCGCGGACATCGAGCGCGAGTGGTCGGCGGCCATCGGCGCCGAGCGCATCGCCCAGCTGCGCGAGACCCTCGAGGAGCTGCGGGCGCTCACGGCTCGGGTGAATCTGCGCAGAAGCGGGTAGATCACCGTTGGTGATGCGCCGCCCCAGACCGCTGTCCGCCTGCGCCCTGGCCACCGCCGCGTTGCTCGGCCTGCCCGCCCTGGCCCTCGGCACGGGAATCCACCCGCCGCAGGGCGCGCGCCGCTCGGATGACTTCCGCCTGCGGGTGACCGACAACAGCGGGCTGGCCGGCGTGGGGAGCACGGTCACCGTCTCGGTCGTGGTGACCAACCAATCCCGCAAGCGCGAGCTGGTCGGCCTGTACGCGACCTCGCCGCCGGGCACGAGCTACGTCTCCTGCGCCGGCCTGTGCCCGGCCCCCAGCGGCGGCTACTTCCAGACCTCCCGGCGGGTCGTGCGCCCCGGCGACCAGGAGCGCTACGCCGTCTCGCTGAAGGTGACGCCGACCGCCAGCAGCACGATCTGCGAGCACGTCACCGCCGAGGTCGGCGCCCGGGCGGTCCGCGACGCGACCAAGAGCGTCTGCTTCCTGATCGCCGGCGTTCCGTATTACTGACCCTGACGGGGCGTCGGGTCCCACCAAGCGACCCTGCGCAACTGTCGGGATCGGCCAAGCACAGCGTCCGGCAAGGCGACTAACGTCGCTCGCGGACGGCGTTTGCCCCGCGCGGGTGAGCCGCCCCACGCCAGGAACCGACGAGTAGAGGGCACACATGGGCTTCATCAATCCGACTCCCCCGCCGTTCGACGTCGCGGAATGGAAGAAGAAGCCCCACCTCGAGCGCGTCAAGCCGCTGGCCCAGGAGTGGGCGATCAACGGCTTCGGGACGCCGTACGCGATCTACCTGCTCTACATCGTCAAGCTGATGGCGTTCGGCTGGTTCGCGTTCGTGGTCATCGGCCACAACACGGCGGGCCTGGGGGGCATGAACCACTGGAGCCACTGGTGGTACCAGCCGATCGTCCTGCAGAAGGTCTTCCTGTGGATGGTCATCTACGAGATGTTCGGCCTGGGGTCGAGCTCGATGGCCCTGAGCTTCCGCTTCATCCCGCCCTTCGGCTGCATCCTGAACTGGGCGCGGCCGGGCACCGTGCGCCTGCCCCCGTGGCCGGACAAGGTGCCGCTCACCAGGGGCACGCGCCGCACGATCTTCGACGTCGCCCTCTACCTCGGCGTCATCGGCATGGGCATCGCGCTGCTGATCTCCAACGGCGACGGACGCCACCTCGGCTACGCCGGCCACCTGAACCGCACGATGCTCGCGATCATGATCGGCCTGTGGCTCGCGCTCGGCCTGCGCGACAAGGTCTCCTACCTGTGCGGGCGCCCCGAGGTCTACGGGATCATGTGCGTGGTCGGGCTGTTCCCCGCCCACGAGTTCATCGCCGCGTGGAAGATCGGCCTGCTGTGCATCTGGTTCGGCGCGGCGACCTCCAAGCTCAACAAGCACTTCGGCTTCGTCGTGGCGGTGATGATCGCCAACACGCCCTGGCAGCGCTCGAAGTTCGTCAAGCGCCGCCTGTGGAAGCACCACCCCGACGACCTGCGCGCCTCCCGCAACGCGCTGGCGGCCGCCCACACGGGCACCATCATCGAGTACGGGCTGCCGCTGCTGCTGCTGTTCACCCACGGCAACGGGACCGTCGGGAAGATCGCGATCATCGGGATGATCGTCTTCCACATCCACATCACCTCGACGTTCCCGCTCGCGGTGCCGCTGGAGTGGAACCTGTACATGATCTTCGGGGTGCTGTTCCTCTTCGGGCACTACCACGGCGTCCCGGTCACCCACCTCTACTCGGCGCTGCTGATCGCGTTGCTCTTGTTCAACGGGGTCGTGCTGGTGCTCGCCGGGAACATCTGGCCCAAGAAGATCTCCTTCCTGCACTCGATGCGCTACTACGCGGGCAACTGGGCCACCAGCCAATGGCTGTTCAGACGTGACGGCAACTGCGAGGAGAAGTTCGACCACACCGTGGTCAAGAGCTCCCCGGTCGTCGCCCGCCAGCTGGCGATGCTCTACGACGAGGACGCCGCGGAGATCTTCCTGACCAAGGCGCTCGCCTTCCGCGGCATGCACCCGCACGGCCGCGCGCTGTTCGGGCTGTATCCGCACGCGGCGGCCGACGGCCAGGTCGAGGACTACATCGTTCGCGAGGGCGAGTTCCTGTGTGGCGCGGTCGTCGGCTGGAACTTCGGCGACGGGCACTTCCACGGCAAGCAGCTGCTCGAGGAGGTGCAGTCGCAGTGCCAGTTCAAGCCCGGTGAGCTGCGCGTGATCACGCTTGAGTCCCAGCCGATCCAGATCCAGCGCCAGGAATACGCGATCTACGACGCGGCCGACGGGCTGATCGAGACCGGCTACGTCGAGGTCGCCGACATGATGGCCCGTCAGCCCTGGCTCGGCGGCGGCGAGGACTACGACTTCCCCGTCCACGTGACGTGGCGAGCCACGGAGCCCGCGACCACCCAGCGCCCGGTCGTCTCCATGGCGTGACCGACGCCATCGTCGTCGGGTCCGGCCCCAACGGGCTGGCCTGCGCGGCCGCGCTCGCCGGCGCCGGCGTCCGCGTCACCGTCCTGGAGGCGCACGAGCAGATCGGCGGCGGCACCCGCACGAGCGAGCTGACCCTTCCCGGGCTGCTGCACGACCACTGCTCGGCCGTGCACCCGATGGGCTACGGGTCGCCCTACCTGCGCACGCTCGGGCTCGAGCAGCACGGCCTGCGCTGGTGCTGGGCGCCGGTCGATCTCGCCCATCCGCTCGACGACGGCTCGGCGGGGGTGATGGTCCGCTCGATCGAGGCCACCGCCGCCGGCCTGGGGCGGGACGGGCGGATGTGGAAAGGCCTGTTCGGCGCCTCGGCGCGGGCGTTCGACGACATCAGCGAGGACACGATGGGCCCGCTGTGGCGCCCGCCCCGCCATCCGCTGCGGCTCGCCCGCTTCGGGATCCCCGCGGCCATGCCGGCGACCGTCCTGGCGCGGGCGTTCCGCACCGAGCAGGCCCGGGCGCTGTTCGGCGGCGTGGCCGCCCACTCGTTCAGCCCGCTGAGCTGGCCGATGACCTCGGCCATCGGCGTCGCGATGGTGTGCGCCGGACACGCCTACGGCTGGCCCGTCCCCGAGGGTGGCTCGCAGGCGATCGCCAACGCCCTGGCCCGCCTGATCACCGAGCACGGCGGCACGATCCAGACCGGCGTCCGCGTGGGCTCGCTGAGCGAGCTCCCGCGCGCCGACGCGGTCGTGCTCGACCTCGCTCCGCGCGGCGTGCTCGAGATCGCCGAGGGGCGACTTCCGGCGCGCGTCGAGCGCGCCTACCGCCGCTACCGCTACGGCCCCGGCGCCTACAAGGTCGACCTCGCCGTCCAGGGCGGCGTGCCCTGGCGCAACGAGGACTGCCGCCGCGCCGGCACCGTGCACGTCGCCGGCCCGCTGGCCGAGCTCGCCCGGACCGAGCGCGAGAACAACCGCGGGCGGCTGCCCGCGCGGCCGATGACCCTCGTCGGCCAGCAGTACCTCGCCGACCCCACCCGCTCGCGCGATGACGTGCACCCGGTGTGGGCCTACGCGCACGTCCCGAACGGCTACGCCGGTGACGCCACCGACCTGGTGATCGACGGGATCGAGCGCTTCGCGCCCGGGCTGCGCGAGCGGATCCTCGCCACCAGCGTGCGCCGCACGAACGAGTGGGAGGCGTACAACGCCAACTTCGTGGGTGGCGACATCATCACCGGCGCCAACACGCCCTGGCAGTTCATCGTGCGCCCGCGCCTGGCGCTCGACCCCTACGCGACCGGGATCCCCGGGGTGTTCATCTGCTCCGCGGCCACGCCCCCCGGCGGCGGCGTGCACGGCATGGGCGGCTACCACGCCGCGCAGTCGGCGCTGCGCCACCTCGGCGCCGGGTGAGCGGCACGCCGCGGCCGGGCGGCTATGCTCGCGCTTCGATGTGCAGGGAGAGAGGCCGGCTGGGCGCCGTGCGCCGCTTGATCGTGCTGTGGGCGTTGGTCGGGTGCGCGGCGGCGGCGCTGCCCGCCGCCGCGTCGGCCTGGACACCGCAGGCGGCCACCTACGGGGTCGGCGAGCAGAGCAACGACGCGGTCACGATGAGCGACGGCACCGTCCTGCGCGCCGACGTCTACTACCCCACCAACCCGTCCACGCACGCCGAGGCGTCGGGCTCCTTCCCGGTGATCCTCACCCAGACCCCGTACGGCAAGGATGTCGGCGGGCCGGCGGCCGGCCTGTCCAGCCAGCTCTCGGAGCTGTCGGGCCTGAGCACCTACCTCGTCAGCCGCGGCTACATCCAGGTGATCGCCGACGTGCGCGGGACCGGCGGCTCGCAGGGCGAGTGGGGGCTGTTCGACCCGGTGCAGGGGACCGACGGCGCGACCCTCGTGAACTGGGCCGCGGGGTTGCCGCACTCGGACGGCAACGTCGGGCTGCTCGGCGCCTCCTACCTGGGCATCGACCAGTTCGCGACCGCCGCCGACGCCGGCTCCACGCACGTCAAGGCGATGTTCCCGATCATCGCCGGCAACGACCTCTACCGGGACACCGCGTTCGCCGGCGGCTTCCCGGACATCGAGTTCGACGCGTTCTACCTGGGGCTCACCGGGGGGCTGAACACGCTGCTCCCGGCGAGCGAGGGCAACAGCGACCTGCTCACGAGCGAGACCGAGCACATCGGCGACCTGGCGAGCTTCGACGCGGCGCTGGTGGCCAACATCGAGACCGGGGGTTCAGACGCCTACGACGAGCAGTACTGGGGGGCACGCAGCCCGGTCGGCGACATCGCCCAGATCGTCAAGGACGGGATCCCGGCCTTCCTGGTCGGCGGCTGGTACGACCTCTTCCAGCGCGGCGAGCTGCTCAACTACTCGAGCCTGCAGAACGCCTTCGACGGGCGCCCGCTGCTCGCGCCGATGACCGCGACCCAGCCGGCCACCCCGCGCTACCAGCTCATCCAGGGACCCTGGTACCACGTGACCGCGGGCGAGGGACTCGACTACCACGGCCTGAACATGGACGGCGTCGAGCTCGCCTGGTTCGATCAGTGGCTGAAGGGCGTCAACACCGGCGTCACCAACACGTCCACGCCGCTGCACCTCGAGGACCTGGCCACCGGGAAGTACATGGAGGCCTCGCGCTACCCGCTGCAGCAGACCACGCCGACCACCTACTACCTACAGTCCCACGGCGGCCTGACCACCACCGCGCCGGCGAGCGGCGGCGGCTCGGACACACTGCTGTTCACCGGCAGCGAGATCCCCTGCACGAGCTCGACCGAGCAGTGGGTCGCCGGGCTGGGCGTGCTCGCGCTCCAGTACCTGGGGCTGTCCGATCCGTGCACCCAGAGCGCCGGGCTCTCCCAGCTCGGTCCGGGCACCCAGAGCTACACCACGGCGCCGTTCACCACCGCCACGACGCTGGCCGGCCCGATCGGCGCCTCGCTGTACGCCTCGACGAGCACGAGCGACAGCGAATGGGTCGTGCAGCTCACCGATGTCGCGCCCGACGGGCAGGCCACCGCGCTCACCTCCGGGCTGCTGGAAGGCAACCAGCGCGCGCTTGACCCGACGATGACCTGGGACGCGCCCGATGGCCAGCCGCTGCTGCCCTACCACCCCTACACCAAGGCGGCGCAGGCGCCCGTGCCGCCCGGGCAGGTCGAGCGCTACGACGTCGAGGTCTTCCCGGTGTTCGACACGCTGCGGCCGGGGCATTCGCTGCGGTTGACGATCGCCACCTCGGACTTCCCGCACGCTCTGCCCGAGGTGACCCAGCTCCCCGGCCTGCTCGGTGGGGTCTACACGCTCGAGCACAACACCGCCGGGCCCTCGAGCGTCGAGCTTCCGCTCGCGCCGGCGAGCGACTTCACCGCGGTGAGCGGCGCGCCGCTCACCGCTTCGGTCGTCGCCGGGGCCACACAGAGCGCACCGCCGGCGTGCGTCTCCAAGCGCACCGTGCTGATCGGCATCTCCGGCTCCGGGCGCGTCGCCGCGGTGCACGCGACGATCAACGGCCGCCCGGCGAGCGCCCGGATCGTCGGGGCCCACGCGGTGCAGGTGAGCCTCGTTCACCTGCCCAAGGGCACCTTCACCGTGCGCGTCAGCGCCCGGCTGCGCGGCGGCAAGGTGCGGACGGCCACGCACCGCTATCGCACCTGCGTGCCGCGGCGCTCACACCGGCGCCACTGAGCGGCGCCGCACCGGCGCCAGCGTCAGGCCGGGCAGCTCGAGCTCGACCAGCGCGCCGCCCGACGGCGCGGCGCCCGCCCGCACGCGGCCGCCGTGGGCATCGACGATCGCCCGCACGATGGCCAGGCCGAGCCCGGCGCCGCCGGCCGTGCGGCTGCGGCTGGCGTCGACCCGATGAAAGCGCTCGAAGATGCGTTCGCGCTCGTCGGCCGGGATGCCCGGGCCGTCGTCGAGCACGGCGAAGCGGACCTGGTCGTTGGCGATCGCCTGAACCTCGAGCCGCACCAGCCCGTCCGGTTCGGCGGTGTGCTCGATCGCGTTGCGCGCGAGGTTGCGCAGCGCCTGGGCGAGGCGGTCGGGGTCGGCGGTGAGCGTCGCCTCGGGGACCGTTCCGAGCTCGAAACGCCGCTCGGCGGTCAGGCTCACGCCGTCCCACAGCTCCGAGACGAACGCCGCCAGCTCGATCGGCTCGGGCCGCAGCAGGTTGCCGCGCTCGGAGTGGGCGAGCAGCAGCAGGTCGTCGACCAGGCGCGTGACCCGGCTGATCTCGGCCTGGACGAGCCGCTCGACGCGGCGCACCTCGGCCGCGTCGGGGTGCTCCTGGGCCGCGAGCAGCTCGAGCTGGCCGCGGATCACGGTCAGCGGCGTACGCAGCTCGTGCGAGGCGTCGGCGACGAACTCGCGCTGGGCGGTGAACGCGTCGGCCAGGCGGTCGAGCATGTGGTTGAACGCGTCGGCGAGCACCTGCACCTCGTCGGTGCCGGCGCGGTCGATCGGCATGCGCGGGTCCAGGTCGCCGGCGTCGACGCGGGCGGCGACCGCGGCCAGGCGGCGCAGGGGCGCTGACACCCGCGCGCCGGCCAGGTAGGAGCTGATCAGCGCCAGGCCGAGGGTGATCGCCGCGGCGAGCAGCAGCGCGCGGGCGACGCTGTGCTGGGCGCGCGCGACGCTGGCCAGCGGCTCGCCGGCGCCGACGTAGACCGGAACGCCGCCGATGCCCGTACGCAGCTCGTACACGCGCACGGCGCCCACGTCGGGCAGGTCGTGGGTCGAGAAGCCGACATGCGGGCTGACCAGGACGCGGGCGAACGCGTGCTCCTGCGCGAGCTGGGCGCGCGTGTCGATCCGCTCACCGCCCTCGGACCCGAGCAGCTCGGGATGGTTGCTCGCCGTCCCGGCGCCGTGGACGATCACGAACAGCAGCGTGGAGATCTCGCTGTAGGGCTGCACGCGCACGGACGCCTCGGCGGCGGAGAGCAGCGCGGCGGGCGAGGCGGCCTCGTGGATCGGCAACGAGTGGGCGAGCTGGCCGGCGTCGCCGGTGATGTCGGTGTCGACCTCGGCGCGCAGCTGGGTGCCGGTGTCGCGGTACACGAACAGCAGCGTCACCGCCGCCGCCACGAGCAGGACGGTCGCCACCCAAACGGTCAGCCGCGAGCGAAGCCCGCGCGGACGCGGGATCCGCCCGAGGTTCACGCGATGCCCTCGTCGAAGCGGTAGCCGACCGACCGCACGGTGACGATCGGCGCCGAGCGCCCGCCGCGACGCAGCTTGCGGCGCAGATAGCCGACGTACACGTCGACCACGTTCGTTCCCGGATCGTGGTCGTAGCCCCAGACCGCGCGCAGGATCTGCTCGCGGGTGAGGACCTGGTCGCGGTTGCGCAGCAGGTAGACCAGCAGCTCGAACTCGGTGGTCGACAGGCGCACCGACTCACCGCCGGCGCGCACCTCGCGCGAAAGCAGGTCGACCTCCAGGTCGCCTCCGCGGAGCGTGATCGCCGGCTCGCGGTGGGCGAAGCGCAGCTGCGCGCGGATACGGGCGGCGAGCTCGCCCAGCGAGAAGGGCTTGACCAGGTAGTCGACGGCCCCGGCGTCGAGCCCGGCGATGCGCTCGTCCAGGTCGCCGCGGGCGGTGAGCACGATCACCGGCAGCGCGGGGCGCTCGCGTGCGAGCGTGCGCAGGACCTCCTGGCCGGACAGACGCGGGAGCATCATGTCCAGGACGACGAGCTCGACGTCGTCCTCGAGCGCGCGGGCCAGCCCTTGCTCCCCCTCGAGCGCGGTGGCGACCTCGAAGCCTTGCGCGCGCAGGCCGCGCTCGATGAAATCGACGATTCCCGCCTCGTCCTCAACGACGACGATCACGGAATCGAGCATACGGCCCTCGCCGCCGCGAGCCCGGTCCACGAGAGCTTTCTCACCGCCCGGAGAACCTCACTTTAGGGGACCTTTCGAAACTCGATGGCATGACGATCACCTCGTTGGCCGGACCTCGGCGCTGGTCGCTTGGGCTGTGGGGCGGGGGCACCGACGGCAACGAGCAGCTCACCTCCATCACCGGCGCGATCCTGCTCGTGCTGCTCGCCGTGCTCGGCGTGACGATCGTGCGCATCGGGCAGCTGCTGTGGCTGCACCTGTTCCTGGGGCTGGCGCTGATCGGGCCGGTGACCCTCAAACTCGCGAGCACCGGCTACCGCTTCGTCCGCTACTACGCCGGCAACGCCGCCTACCGCGAGAAGGGACCGCCGCCCGCCGCGCTGCGCGGGCTCGCGCCGTTCGTGGTCGCCTCGACGCTCGTGGTGTTCGTCACCGGCGTGCTGCTGCTCATCGAGGGACCCGCCCACCGCAGCACCCTCGCGCTCGTGCACAAGGTGAGCTTCTTCGTCTGGCTGGCGGTCACCGGGCTGCACGTGCTCGGCCATCTGCTCGACCTGCCGCGCTCGATGCGCGCGGTGCGGCGCAACCGCCCGCGGATCGCCGGACTCCCCGAGGCCGGTGGTGCCGGCCGCGTGATCGCCCTGGCCGGGGCGCTCGTCGGCGGGCTGCTGCTCGCCGCCGTCCTGATCCCCGACTTCCACGCGTGGACCAGCGCCCACCTCCATCACCACCACCACCGATGACCCAGGCGAATCGAACTCGAGATCGGGCGCTGCGGCGTCTGAGGTGCATCAATCGGGCCGTCGTGGCCGGTTCGGTGCTCGCGACGGGCGGACTGAGTGCGGTGGTCGCCCACGCCTTTCCCGGGCACAGGGTCGTGCGGATTGGCGCGGCGACGAGGGCGGTGGTGACGACCTCGCCGACCGTCGCGGCGTCGCCTGCGGTCGTCCACCGGCATCGCCATCACCGCCACCATCACGCGTCCAGCGCGATCGTCGCGCCGCCCGCGAGCACCGCCGCCGTGACGCCGTCGAGTGCGCCGACGACTGCGCCGGTGGTGACCCAGTCGGCCCCTGCTCCGGCGCCGGTGGTCTCGCAGCCCGCTCCGGCCGTGTCCCAGCCCGCCCCGGTCGTGTCCGGGGGTTCGTGAAGGACGACCGGTACACGGCCGAGTGGGAGGCGCTCGGAACGACGGCGCTCGTCCGCGTCGCGGTGCCGAGGGCGCTCGCGGCGGCGCGGACCGTGCTCGAGGACGAGCTCGACGCGTTCGACCGCGCCGCCTCACGGTTTCGCGCCGATTCTGAGCTGGAACACCTCAACCGCGCCAGCGGTCGGTTCACGGCGGTCTCGCCGCTGCTGCACGAGGCGATCGTCGTCGCCCTGCGGGCCGCCGCGCTGACCGCCGGCGCCGTCGACCCGACCCTCGGCGGTGATCTGCGCCGCGGCGGATACTCGCGCGACTGGCGCGAGCTCGAGCCCGCACGTGACGGTGATGCAATCGCCCGCCCGGTCGGTCCGCCGAGGGCGTGTGGCTGGCGCAGTGTCGTGTTGTGCGAGGAGCCCCCTGCGGTCCGCCTACCGGCCGGGCTGCAACTCGACCTCGGAGCCACGGCCAAGGCGCTCGCCGCCGATCGAGCCGCCGAGGCGGCCTGGCGCGCGACCGGCGCTGGCGTGCTCGTCAGCCTCGGGGGAGACATCGCGACCGCCGGTCCGCCACCCGACGGCGGCTGGCCGATCCACGTCACCGACGATCACCGCAGCGGGCCCGACGCGCCGGGCCAGACGGTGTCGATCAGCGGCGGCGCGCTGGCCACGTCGAGCACCACCGTGCGCCGCTGGCGCCACGAAGGCACGACGATGCATCACCTGCTCGACCCGCTGACCGGGGCGCCGGCGTGCGGCCGCTGGCGGACGGCGAGCGTCGCGGCCGCCACCTGCGTGCAGGCCAACACCGCGAGCACCGCGGCGATCGTGCTCGGCGAGCGGGCCCCGTGCTGGTTGGCCGAGCACGGGCTGGCCGCCCGGCTCGTGGATGTGGGCGGCGCGGTACGCCGGCTTGGCGGATGGCCCGGGCAGGCGGCGGCGTGATCCTCGCGAGCACGGTCGTCGGGCCGAGCACCGACTGGTACCTGACCCGGGCAACGGGGATCGTCGCGCTGGTGTTGCTCAGCGGCAACGTCGCGCTCGGCGTCCTCGACGTCTCGCGCGTGTCCTCACCCCGTTGGCCCCGCTTCGTCGTCGACGGCCTGCACCGCACGGTCGCGCTGCTGAGCGTCGCGTTCCTGCTCGCGCACATCCTCACGTCGGTGCTCGACAGCTTCGCCCCGATCGGCCCGCTCGACGCGGTGATCCCCTTCCACAGCCGCTATCGCCCCCTCTGGCTGGGGCTTGGCGCGGTCGCCTTCGACCTGACGATCGCCGTCGTCATCACCAGCGTGGCCCGCGAGCGCCTGGGCTACCGGACTTGGCGGGCGGTGCACTGGCTCGCCTACGCGAGCTGGCCGGTTGCCCTGCTGCACGGTCTCGGAAGCGGCAGCGACACGCGCGAGCACTGGCTGCTCGCGATCAACGCCGTCTGCGTGCTGGTGGTGCTCGGGGCGGTCGCCGCGCGTGCGCTTCAGTGCTGGTCGGTCGCGCCGCGCGCCGCGGCGATCGGCGTGGCGGGCGCCGTCGCGTTCGCCGGCGGGGTGCTCATCTGGCTGCCGGACGGCCCGCTCGGCCACGACTGGGCCAAACGCGCCGGGACGCCCACGACGCTGCTCGCGCCGCGGCCTGCGACCGGGGTCGCGCGTCGATGAGCGGCCCCGCCGGCCTGCCGCGCCTGCTGCTCGGGATCGGGCGGCGCGCGCTCACCCTGGAGGAGAACGCGGCGCTGCACGGCGAGCTGCACGGTCGAGATCGCCCGGAGCGCCTCGCAGCGGAGGTCGGGCGCTCGGGGCTGGGCGGCTGTGGCGGCGCGGGGTTCCCCACCGAAGCGAAGCTGCGCTCGGTGGCGCGCGCCGGCGGTCGGCCGGTGGTGGTCGTCAACGGCTGCGAGAGCGAGCCGGCGAGCCGCAAGGACCGCCTGCTGCTCGAGCGACTTCCGCACCTGGTGCTCGACGGCGCACTCACCGCGGCCCGCATCGTCGGCTCGCGCACGATCATCGTGGCCGTCGAGGAGCAGGCCTCGCGCGCCGCCGACGCCGTCGCGCTCGCCGTCGCCGAACGCCCCGAGCTCGCCCGTCGCGGCTTCGTCGCGCGCGTCGTCGGCGTCGCCGGCGGCTACCTGAGCGGCCAGGACACCGCGCTGGTTGCCGCCCTCGGCGGCGCCCCGGCGCGGCCGTCACTCACCCCGCCGTACCCCTCCGAGCGCGGCGTCGGCCGGCGACCGACGTTCGTGTCCAACGTGGAGACGCACGCACATCTCGCGCTGATCGCCCGCCACGGGTCCGGCTGGTTCAGGGAACTCGGTTCGGCGGAGGGCCCCGGGTCGCGGCTGGTCACGGTGGCCGGCGCCGTCGCCCAGCCAGGTGTCGTGGAGGGCGAGAACGGCTCGCCGCTGGCTCCGCTGCTCGCGGCCACGGGTGGAGCGGGCGAGCCGCTGCGGGCGCTGCTGGTCGGAGGCTACGGCGGTACGTGGGTGCAGCCCGAATATCCGGGTCCGGCGATCGGGCGCGGGGTCGGGATCGTCCAGGCCCTTCCCATGAGCGCCTGCCCGGTCGCCGAGGTCGCGCGCGTGACGGCTTGGCTCGCCGGCGAGAGCGCCGGCCAGTGCGGGCCGTGCGTGCACGGCCTGGGTTCGATCGCCGACGCCCTCGCCGAGCTGACCGCGGCCGGGGACGTGAGCGGCGCCTACCGCCGCGTGCAGCGTTGGTGCGAGATGATCACCGGGCGCGGCGCGTGCGCACATCCGGACGGAGCGGCACGATTCGTCTCCAGCGCACTGTGCGTGTTCGCCGAGGAGTTCGACGACCACGCGCGGCACGGACGCTGCGAGGCCTGCCTGCGCCGGCCGGTGTTGCCGCTGCCCAGCAAGGAGTTGCTCGCCGCATGACGCGAACGCGGCTGCTGCTGGACCCGACCGCGTGTACCGCCCACGGGCTGTGCGCCGAGCTGCTCCCGGAGCGGATCGTGCTCGACGATTGGGGCTATCCGATCATCGACGGCGGGCCGCTGCCCGGCGAGCTCGAGGCGGCCGCCCGGCGCGCGGCGAAGTCGTGCCCCACGCTGGCGCTGCGGCTGGCTCGCGAGCGCCGCTGAAACGCCTCTGCGGGCGAATCAGGGTAGCCTAACCGCGCCTTAGGGACCCCTAATGCCTGGACCGCCGACCCGACTCCCACGACGCCTGCGCCTCCTCGCGCTCGTGCCCCTCGCGCTCGTCGGGGCGCTTCTCATCTCCGGATGCGGCGGCGTCGAGTCGAACGTCCTGACGATCTACAACGCCCAGCACGAGCAGACGACCGACGCGCTGATCTCCGCCTTCACCAAGGCGACCGGGATCAAGGTACGCGTGCTCAACAACGACGAGGACGTGCTCACCGCGCAGATCGAGCAGGAGGGCCCCCGCTCACCGGCCGACGTCGTCTACACCGAGAACGCCAACTGGCTGGCCCAGCTCGACCAGCGCGGCCTGCTGGCCAAGGTCGACTCCTCGAGTCGCGCGCAGGTGCCGGCGCAGGACAACGCGGTCGACGGCGACTGGGTCGGGGTCTCCGCGCGCGTGAGCGTGCTCGTCTACAACTCGCACGACCTGCGGCCCTCGCAGCTGCCGACCTCGGTTCTCGGGCTCGCCGACCCGCGCTGGAAGGGCAAGATCGAGATCGCGCCGGCCGAGACCGACTTCTGGCCGATCATCGTCTCGGTGGCTCGCACCAAGGGCCAGGCCGCGGCGCTGGCGTGGCTGAAGGGGCTCAAGGTGAACGCGGGCTCGAGCGACGACATCCCCGACAACGAGACCCTGACCAGCGACGTCAACCAGGGCACGACCCAGCTCGCGCTCATCAACCACTACTACTGGTACCGGTTGCGGGCCGAGATCGGCGCGAGCTCGATCCACTCCGCGCTCGCCTACTTCGCGCCCGGCGACCCGGGCTACGTCGAGGACATCTCCGGCGCGGCGATCCTGAAGTCCTCGCGCCACCAGTCCGACGCCCAGGCGTTCCTCAGCTTCCTGACGAGCAGCGCCGGCCAGGCAGTGCTCGCGCACAGCGAGAGCTTCGAGTACCCGCTGCACCCCGGCGTGGCCGCCAACCCGCAGCTCACGCCGCTCAGTGAGCTGCACCCGACGCCGTTCACCCCGGCGCAGCTCGGCACCGGACTGCTCGCCGAGCAGCTGCTGCGCCAAGCCGGCTTGATCTAGTGGCCAGCTGGCTCCCGGCGGGCGGCCCCGCGCCCCGCGCCCGGCGCCCGGGTCGCGAGCGGCTGATCGTCGGCGCCGGCGCGCTCGTGGCGCTCGGGTTGCTCGCGCCGCTGGTGCTGCTCGGCCTCGATGCGCGCGACGCCGGCTGGGGCGAGATCCACCGCGTCCTGTTCCGCTCGCGCTCGGTATTTCTGCTGCGCCACACGGTCGTGCTGTGCCTGTTGGTCGCTGTCTTCGCTGCGGTGATCGGCACCGCCGCCGCCTGGTGCACCGAGCGCTCGGGGCTGCCGGCGCGACGGGTCTGGACCGTGCTGCTGGTGCTGCCGGTCGCGATCCCCGACTTCGTCGTGGGCTACGCGTGGCATTCCTTCGCGCCGGCCCTGAGCCCGCTGCTGGCCTCGACGCTGGTGATGACGCTCGGCACCTACCCGCTCGTCTACCTGCCGGTCGCGGCGGCGCTGCGGCGCGCCGATCCGGCGATGGAGGAGACCGCGTACAGCCTCGGCGTCGGTCCGGTGCGGACGTTCTTCCGGGTGACGTTGCCGCTCGTGCGCACGGCGGTGCTCGGCGGCTGCGTGCTCGTCGTGCTGACCGTCGTCTCCGAGTACGGCGCGTTCGAGATCCTGCGCTACCAGACGTTCACCACCGAGATCTTCACCGAGTTCCAGTTCGACTCGCAGGCGGCCGGCGCGCTGTCGATCCCGCTGGTGATGCTCGGCTTGCTCGTGCTCAGCATCGACGCGCTCGTGCCGCGCCGGACCGCGGCGCGCACCGCGCCGCGGCGGGTGGGCGTGCCCGGCTCGAGCGTGCGGGTGACCATGGCGATGGTGCTCGTCCTGACCGCGCTCGTCGGCCTCGGGGTGGGGGTGCCGATCGGAACGCTGGCCTACTGGATGGCCCAGAGCCACCAGACGACGCTCCCGGCCGCCGCGACCCTCGCCTCGGCGACGTGGACGACGCTCAAGTACAGCGCGATCGGCGCCGGGGTCGCCGTCGCACTCGCCCTGCCGGTCGCGATGATGAGCTTTCGCCGCACCACCGCGCCGCGGCTGGTGATCGATCGAGCCACGTTCGTGACCCAGGCCGTCCCCGGCGTCGTCGTCGCCCTGTCGCTCGTGTTCTTCGCCACCTACTACGCCTACGGCCTGTACCAGTCGAGCCTGCTGCTCGTCGCCGCCTATGTGGTGCTGCATTTCCCGCTCGCACTGGTCTGCGTGAAGAGCTCGGTGGCCCAGGTGCCCGCGCGGCTGACCGACGTGGGCCGCTCGCTCGGCGTGGGTCCGATGGCCGTGTTCGCGCGCGTGACCGTACCGCTGCTCGCCCCGGGCCTGATCGCCGGCTTCTGCCTGGTCTTCCTGACCGCGGTCACCGAGCTGACCGCCACCTTGGTCCTCGCGCCGATCGGCGTGCAGACGCTCGCCACCCAGTTCTGGGCCTTCCAGAGCGAGGTCGCCTATGGCGCCGCCGCGCCCTATGCGCTGGTCATGGTGGGCCTGGCCGCCATTCCCGGGGCCGTGCTCGGTCTGTGGTTCGACCGCGAGCGCTACACGCGCCGCCCGGTGCCGATCGCCGCATGAGCTCGATCGAGATCAGCGACGTGTGCAAGCGGTTCGGCGAGACCGAGGTGCTGCGCGGGGTGGGCCTCACCGTGCAGGACGGCTCGATCACCGCCGTGCTCGGTCCTTCGGGCAGCGGCAAGACGACCCTGCTGAGGCTCATCGCCGGGTTCGAGACGCTCGACGAGGGGAGCATCGCGATCGGGGAGCGGGTCGTCGACGACTCGCGCCGCGCCCTGAGCGCCCAGAACCGCGGGGTCGGGTACGTCCCCCAGGACGGGGCGCTGTTCCCGCATCTG
>DATAWZ010000049.1:0-6169 GCA_036266975.1 Solirubrobacteraceae bacterium | reverse complement strand
TGCGTCCCGTCAGCTGGGAGCGCGCGCTCGACGCCGCCAAGGTGATCGGCCGCCACAAGGGCCACACGGCCGCGCTCGTCGGCGGCCAGGCGACCAACGAGGAGGCGTTCCTGCTGCAGCGGCTGCTGCGCGAGGGGATGGACTCGGGCGACGTGGACTGCCGCGTCGGCCCGCCGCTGCCGCTCGAGCTGCACCAGGCGCTCGCCGCGCCGGCGCTGGCCGCGACCGTGAGCGACCTCGAGTGGGCGCGGGCCGTGCTCGTGCTCGACTGCGAGCCGGTCGACGAGGCGCCGATCCTCGAGCTGCGCCTGCGCAAGGGCCACCGCCGACACCGCGTCGCGCTGGCGATCGCCGGCGCGCGCCCCTCGGCGCTCGACGCGGACGCCGCGCTCACGCTGCGCTACGAGCCCGGCGGGGGCCCGGCATTCGTCGCCGCCCTGCGCGCCGCGCTGCGGGGCGGGCCGGCGGACGGGCCACTGGCCGAGCTGGTCGCGCTGCTGCGCGGCCGCGAGGGGGAGGCCAATGCCGGCGAGGTCGTGATCCTGTGGAGCGAGCGCCTGGCGCGCGGCCCGCACGGGCCGGGGGCCCTGGCCGATCTGCACGCGGTTGCCGGGCTGCTGGGGCTGGCCGAGACCGCCGGCGCCGGGCTGCTCGAGGTGCCCTCCTCGCCCAACGGGCGCGGCCTGCGCGAGGCGGGCATGCTGCCCGGCATCGGGCCCGGCTACGCCGCCGCCCGGCCGGGACGCGACGCCGCCGAGATCGCGCGGGCGACCGCGGCGGGCGAGATCACCGCCCTGTACCTGCTCGGAACCGACCCGCTCGACAGCCACCCCGACCACGAGGGGTGGGAGCGCGCGCTGGAGAAGGCCTCGACGATCGTCGCGCACGCCGAGTTCCTGACCGAGGGGCTCCGCGAGCACGCCACGGTCGTCTTCCCCGCCCAGAGCTACGCCGAGAAGGAGGGCACCGTCGTGCACCCCGACGGGCGCCTTCAGCGCCTGCGCCCGGGGATCGCCAACCCCGGGACGGTCCGTCCCGAGTGGTACGTGCTCGCCGACGTGGCCGACCGCGTCGGCCACTCCCTGGGCATCCTCACCGGCGCGGCGGCCACCGCCCAGCTCATCGACGCGGTGCCCTTCTACCACGGCCTCTCGCTCGAGGAGATCGGCGGGCGCGGCGTGCGCTGGCCCGAGCGCGACTCCGCCGCACGGCTGCCTGCCGCGACGCCGACGCCGGGCGGCGGCGGGGCCGGCGCCGAGCGCCCGGCCCCCGAGGGCGCCCTGCGCCTGGGCACCTACCGGCCCGTGTGGGCCTCGGCCGCGGTGCAGGCGTCGCCCGCGCTGGCCTTCCTGCATCCGCTCGCGCGCGTGGAGCTCTCGCCCGCCGACGCCGCCGAGCGCGGGCTCGAGCACGGCCAGCAGGTCCAGGTCCGCGACCTGGCCGACGAGACGCGCGCGCTGCTGGCCATCGTCGAGCTGCGACACGCCGTCCCGGCCGGGAGCGCCTTCCTGCCCGAGGGCATCCCGGGCGCGCCCGCCACTCGCTTCACCGGCGCCGACGGCGCGGTGTTCGTCCAGGTCGAGATCCCGCCCGAGCCGGAGCCCGAGCTCGAGGGTGAGCTCGACGAGAGCGGGATGCCGATCGTCGTCGGCGGCGAGGACTTCGAGCCGCCCGAGGCCTCCCCGGAGCCCGAGCTGCCATGACCACGCCTCCGGTCGCCCTCGTGGGCTACTTCGAGCCCTGGTGGATCCAGATCATCAAGGGGATCATCATCTTCGCGGTCGCGCTGCAGCTCGTGCCCATCGTGCTGATCGCCGAGCGCAAGATCCTCGGTCGCATGCAGCATCGGTACGGCCCCAACCGGGTCGGCCCGTTCGGGTTCGCCCAGCCGCTGGCCGACATCGTCAAGCTGCTCACCAAGGAGCAGTTCCGCCCGACGACCTCGGTCGGCTTCCTGTTCGCCTTCGCCCCGGTGATCTCGATCCTCACGGCGGTCGCCGCCTTCGCGGTCATCCCCTTCGGCGACCGCCAGAGCATCTTCGGCACCAAGGTCGGGCTCTACGGCGTGGACCTCTCGATCGGGCCGCTGTACCTGTTCGCCTTCGGCGCGGTCGCCTTCTACGGGCTGATGCTCGGCGGCTGGTCCTCGGGATCGAAGTACTCCTTCCTGGGCGCGATGCGCGCCGCCGCCCAGCTGATCTCCTACGAGGTCTCCCAGGGCCTCGCCCTGGTCGGCGTGGTCATGACCTCGCAGACCCTCTCGCTCGTCGGCATCGTCAACGCCCAGAAGGGCATGTGGTACATCGTCCCGCAGGCCTGCGGCTTTCTGATCTTCCTCGTCGCCGGGTTCGCGGAGACCAACCGCGCGCCGTTCGACCTCACCGAGGCCGACGCCGAGCTGGTCGGCGGGTACAACACCGAGTACGGCGGCGGGCGCTTCGCCTCCTACTACTTCGCCGAGTACCTGAACGTGCTCGTCGTCTCGGGCATCACCACGACGATCTTCCTCGGCGGCTGGCACATCCCGGGCAACCCCTACATCCCCGGGTGGATCGACCCGTTCATCGTGCTGGCCAAGATGTCGCTGATCACCTTCTTCTTCATCTGGGTGCGCGCGACGCTCCCGCGTCTGCGCTACGACCAGCTGATGAGCTTCGGCTGGAAGGTGCTGCTGCCGCTCGCGACGCTCAACGCCCTGGTGACGGCGATCGTGGTGACCGCCTCCCACTGAAACCTGATGAACTGGCGCCCGCATGACTGGTGAGTGGAATCCCGGCGACGACGTCGTCGCCGTCCAGCGCGTCCCCACGCCGAGCGTGGCCGGGAGCGCCTACCGCACGTTCGGCGAGACGCTGCGCGGACTGAAGACGACCTTCGCGCGCTGGATCGACGGCCCCCAGACCATCCAGTACCCCGAGGAGAAGGTGCCGGTCTATCCGCGCTTCCGCGGCCGGCACCGCCTGCACCGCTTCCAGGACACGGGCCTGGAGAAGTGCGTGGGCTGCTCGCTGTGCGCGGCGGCGTGCCCGGCCGACTGCATCCGCGTCGTCGCCGCCGAGAACACACCCGAGCACCGCGTCTCGGCCGGCGAGCGCTACGCGGCGGTCTACGAGATCAACATGAGCCGCTGCATCTTCTGCGGCTACTGCGAGGTCGCCTGCCCGTTCGACGCGATCACGATGGGCCACGACTACGAGCTCTCGGACTACAACCGCTCGGACCTCATCTTCACCAAGGAGATGATGCTCGCCGACGCGCTCGAACGGACTCCGCTGCGCCGCGAGGGAGAGTGATGATCCTCCGGCCCCACCACCGCCCGGCATGAGCTCGGTCATGTTCTTCATCGCCGCGATCGGCGCGATCGCGGGGGCCGTCGGCGTGATCACGGTCAAGAACTCCTTCTATTCGGTGCTCGCGCTCGTCGGCCACCTGCTCTCGCTCGCCGGGCTCTTCCTGCTGCTGCGCGCCGAGTTCGTCGCCGCGGCCCAGGTCGTCGTCTACGCCGGCGCGGTGATGGTGCTCTACGTGTTCGTCGTCTCCTACGTCGGCGGTGGCACCGTCGAGCTCAGCTCCGCGTCGGCCGGCGACATCTCGCCCACCAGCCTGCGCCTCGGCGCCGGGATCTTCTGCACCGCGATGGGCATCGAGCTGTTCATCGCGCTGCTCGGCACCGGCCTGCGCGGGATCGACCACCACGGCGCGCGCTACGTCGCCGGCTTCGGCTCCCCGCAGCAGATCGGCCAGCTGCTGCTGACCAAGTTCCTGTTCGCCTTCGAGGCCTCGTCGTTCCTGCTGCTGATCGCGGCCGTGGGCGCGGTCGTGCTCGCCCGCCGCCGCGGCGGCGTGCCCGGCGAGGACGACGGCCGGCTGTCGGTGATGGAGCTGGTACGCCCGGCGGGCACCGGCACGATGGCCGAGGGCGTGGCCGGCGTGGCGCTGGTGCCCACCGACGCGGCCCAGGAGGAGGAGCGGGCCCGCCTGACCGTCTCGGCGGCGGCCGACCGGGAGCGCGGCACGTGACGATCGGCTGGTACCTGGCCGTCTCGGCGATCGTGTTCTGCCTGGGCGCCGGGGGCGTGCTCACGCGGCGCAACCCGCTGGTCGTCCTGCTCTGCCTGGAGCTGATGCTCAACGCCGGCAACCTCGCCCTGATCGCCTTCTCGCGCATGTGGGGCAACGGCGACGGGCAGATCTTCGCGATCGTCGTGATGGTCGTCGCCGCCTGCGAGGTGACGATCGGCCTGGGCATGATCGTCGCGCTGCACCGAAGCCGCCTGCCGATCGACGTCGACCGCCTGCACGAGCTCCAGGGCTAGCAGCGCATGACGACCTTCGCCTGGCTCGTACTCGCCTTCCCGCTCGCCGGTGCGATCATCAGCGCGCTGGGGTGGCCGGCGATGCGCGGCCGCACCGCCGGCTGGCTCGGCACCGCGGCGGTGTTCGCCGCCTTCGTGTGCGCGGTCATCACCCTGATCAAGCTCCAGGGCCACACGCCGGCGCACCGCCAGGTCACCTCCTCGCTGTGGAACTACGCGGTCACCGGCGGACTCGACGCCCGCATGCAGATCCTCGTGGACCCGCTGTCGGTGTTCATGATGCTCGTGGTCAGCGGCGTCTCCACGCTCATCCACCTGTACTCGGTGAGCTACCTGGACCAGGACCGCGGCTACCGGCGCTTCTTCGCCTACCTGAACTTCTTCGTCTTCTCGATGCTGCTGCTCGTCGAGGCGGGCAACTTCCTGCTGCTGATCGTGGGCTGGGCCTTCGTGGGCGCCGCCTCCTACCTGCTGATCTCCTTCTGGTACCGGCGCACGACCGCCACTCGCGCGGGCATCAAGGCGTTCGTCATCAACGTCGTCGGCGACGTCGGGCTGGTGCTCGGCACGTTCTTCATCTTCAAGCACACCGGGACGCTCGACTTCCTGAAGGCCTTCCACTCGGCCCACCACGTCTTCCACAGGGACCAGCCCGATCTGGTCGCCGGCTGCATCCTGCTGCTCGTCGGCGCGTTCGCCAAGTCGGCGCAGATCCCGCTGCACACCTGGCTCCCGGACGCCATGGAGGGCCCCACCCCGGTCAGCGCGCTGATCCACGCCGCGACGATGGTGACCGCCGGCGTGTACCTGATCGCGCGCATGCACCCGCTGTTCGAGCTGGCCCCCACCGCGCAGGACGTCGGCGCGATCATCGGCTGCCTGACGCTGGTGGTGGCAGGGACGATCGGGCTCGTGCAGACCGACGTCAAACGCATCATCGCCTACTCGACGATGTCCCAGATCGGCTACATGATCATGGGCGTCAGCGTCGGCGCCTACGCCGCCGGGCTGTTCCACCTGATGACGCACGCCTTCTTCAAGGCGCTGCTGTTCATGGCCGCCGGCTCGCTGATCGGCGCGATGGGCGGCGATCAGAACCTCGACCGAATACGCGGCTTCCGCAAGGCGATGCCGTTCACCTACGCCTGCTTCATCATCGGCGGCCTGGCCCTGTCGGGCATCCCGCCGTTCTCGGGCTTCTTCTCCAAGGACGAGATCCTGCTCGACACCGCCGAGCGCGGCGGCTGGCACTGGGTGCTGTACGGCTTCGGCTACTTCGGCGCGTTCCTGACCGCGCTGTACACCTTCCGGCTGATCTTCCGCGCCTTCCACGGGGAGCCCTGCGAGGAGGCGCGCGAGCTCGAGCACGGCCATCTGCACCACGCCGAGCATCCGATCAACCCGGCCAACGGCGAGCTCGAGGACACCGACGTCGGCTTCCCGGGCCCGGGCCACTTCATCGCCGAGCGCGAGTGGCCCATGAAGATCGCGATGGGGATGCTCGCCCTCGGCGCGATCGGCGCCGGGCTGCTGCAGATCCCCAAGACCGACTACGTGATCGATCACTTCCTGGCGCCGAGCTTCCGCGACTCGACCCTCTACGACGTCCACACCCGCAACAGCACGCTCGTCATCGGGCTGATCCTGGGCACGGTCATCGGGCTGCTGGGCATCGCGATCGCCTACCGCATCTGGGTGCGCGAGCCGGTGGTGGCCGAGCGCGCCGAGGCCCGCCTCCCGCTGCTGCACCGGCTGCTGCTGAACAAGTGGTACTTCGACGAGCTGATCGACGCGCTGATCGTGCGGCCGGGCGCGTGGTTCGGTCGCTTCGCGGCCCAGACCTTCGAGCGGCT
>DATAWZ010000048.1:0-1814 GCA_036266975.1 Solirubrobacteraceae bacterium | reverse complement strand
TCATGCGCTACCGCGTCGAGGAGACCGACGACGGGCTCGCGGGCGAGGAGGGGACGTTCACGATCTGCTCCTTCTGGCTCGTCTCCGCCCTGGTCATCATCGGCGAGGCCGAGCGCGCCCGCGCCCTGTGCGAGAAGCTCCTGTCCCTGGCCAGCGACCTGCAGCTCTACGCCGAGGAGATCGACTCGCACACGGGCCGTCACCTCGGCAACTTCCCCCAGGCCTTCACCCACCTCGCGCTGATCAACGCGGTGATGCATGTGATCCGCGCCGATCAGCAGATCGCGCTGCAGACCTCGCCCTGGGTCGACTGGGGCCGCTGAGGCCCGGGCCGGGCGTCGGGATCACGTCCCACGCATCGAGATCGGCGCCGCACCGCGTGCAGCGCCGGTGGCCGTCGAGCGTGCCGCCGCAGTCGCGGTGCTCGAGCACGACCGGCGGCCCGCCCGGCGCCGCGTGGCGATCGCCCCACTGCATCAGCGCGACGAGCGCCGGCCACAGGTCGGTGCCCTTGTGCGTGAGCCGGTACTCGTAGCGCGCCGGCCGCTCCTGGTAGCGCACGCGGGCGAGGATGCCGCCGTCGACGAGCCGCTGCAGCCGCGCCTGGAGCACGTTGCGGGCGATTCCGAGGTTGCGCTGGAACTCGTCGAAGCGCCGCGTCCCCAAGAAGCTCTCGCGGAGGATCAGGATCGTCCACCGCTCCCCCACGATCTCGAGCGCCCGGGCGACCGAGCAGTTCTGACCGGTGTAATCGGAGCGCAGCATGCGCCGGCCATTGTAGGTTGCGTCAAGCAACCATGTCCGGCACGGACTCATCGCGCGGCGCTCGCGCGGGGCGTCTCCGCCGGCCCCTACGCGGCGAGATCGCGTGCGGCGGGAGCCATCGCCGGCGCGACCTCGCCGCTGAGCGCGCCGGGGCGCTGCTCGTGTGGGGCGGGGGCCGTGTGGTGGGGGGAGGAGGAGTTCGAGGTCTCGGATGCGGGGAGCAGCGGGAGCTCAGAGGAGACGCTCCGGCGCAGGCGGGCGAAGCCGGCGGTGCCGCCGAGCGCCGGCACCCACAGCGCGATCGCGTGGTACAGCACCACTGCCGCCGCGGTCGGTGCTGCCGGCAGCCCGTACAGCAACAGCGCCGCGAGCAGGCCACCCTCGAGCACGCCGAGCCCGCCGGGGATCGGGACGAGGTTCGCGAGGTAGCCGACCTGGTAGCCCATGATCAGCGCGAGCACGGGCGCCTGTACCCCGACCGCGCGCAGGCACGCCCACAGCGTCGCGATGTCGAACAGCAGGTAGCCGACGGCGCCGAGCAGCCGCCAGTTCAAAGTGAACCCGACCTGCTCGGTCGAGCTCACCCAGCCGCCAACGCTGCGCAGCGGCGACGGCACCCAGCGCGGCGGGACCCGCGGCAGCGCCAGGAACACCGCGATCAGGGCCGCCCCGATCAGCGCCGGCACCAGGCCGTAGCCGAAGCCCGTCTTGTGGCTGCCGAAGCCGATCCAGATGCCGAGCCCGGAGAGCACCAGCACGGCGGCGTTCACCGCGCTCGTCAGCAGGAAGATGACGGCGGAGCGGTTGGCGATCTTCGACCATGAGATACCCCACGCGCGCATCGCCCAGGCCCCGACCGCGAGCCCGCCGGCGCCGCCGACGGGCACCACCGCGCCGAACGCCATCTCGGCCCACGCGAGCCAGCGGATCGGCTTCGCCGGGCCGCGGCTCAGCACGAGCCGCACGGTCGCCACGTAGCCGGCGCACGACAGCGCTTCGAGCGCGATCGCGAGCACGAGCCACCCGGCCTGCGCGTGCGCGACGCGGTC
>DATAWZ010000047.1:0-7035 GCA_036266975.1 Solirubrobacteraceae bacterium | reverse complement strand
GCCCCAGTACCGCTGACGCGAGAGCAACCAGTCGCGCAGCCGGTAGCTGACCGTGCGGCGGCCGCGGTCCTCGGCCGACAGCCACTCGATCATCTGCTCGTAGCCGGTGCGGTTGTGCGTGCCGTCGAAGCGGCCCGAGTTGACCATCGGGCCGTCGCCGGTATACGGCAGCGACGCGTCGTCCAGCGCCCCGTCCGGCCCCTCGATGACCCGACGGATCGGCAGGCCGTGGGCGACGGCGAACGCGTGGTCGCGCTCGTCGTGTCCGGGCACCGCCATGATCGCGCCCGTGCCGTACTCCATCAGCACGTAGTCGGCGACGAACATCGGCAGCTGCTCGCCGTTGACCGGGTTGGTGACCGTGCGGCCGAGCGCGACGCCGGTCTTCGCCTTGTCCGCGGCGCCCCGGTCCGCGGCCGTCTCGTTCAGCGCGCCGTTGACGTAGGCACGGACTTCCGCCTCCTGCGGCGTGCCGGCCGCGAGCCGCAGGACGTCGGGATGCTCGGGGGCCATCACGAAGAACGTCGCCCCGAAGAGCGTGTCCGGGCGCGTGGTGAACACGGGATAGTCGACCCCGACCGACTCGCAGCGGAAGACGACCTCGGCGCCCTCCGAGCGCCCGATCCAGTTGCGCTGCATCGACTTGACGTGCTCGGGCCACTGGATCGTCTCCAGGTCGTCGAGCAGCCGGTCGGCGTAGTCGGTGATGCGCAGGAACCACTGCTCGAGCTGGCGTGCCTCGACGACCGCGCCGCAGCGCTCGCAGTGCCCGTCGATCACCTGCTCGTTGGCGAGCACGGTCTGGTCGACCGGGCACCACTTGACCGCCGCCTCCTTGCGGTAGGCCAGCCCGGCGCGGTAGAGCTCGGCGAAGATCCACTGCGTCCAGCGGTAGTAGGAGGGCTCGTCGGTGGCCAGCTCGCGCGACCAGTCGATCGAGATCCCCCAGCGGTGGAACTGGCGGCGGAAGGACTCGATCGAGCTGCGCGTGGAGTCGCGCGGATGCTCGCCGGTGCGGATCGCGTGGTTCTCGGCGGGCAACCCGAACGCGTCGTAGCCCATCGGGTGCAGCACGCGCTGCCCGCTGCGACGGTGGAAATGGGCGATCGCGTCGCCGACCGAATAGCACTTCAAATGTCCGATATGCGGCTCGCCGCTCGGGTAGGGGAGCATCTCCAGCACGTAGGACGTCGGCGCCGCGCCGGGCTCGTGAGGGATGTTCGCGACCTCCCAGGTGCGCTCGCGTTCCCAGAGCGCTTGCCATCGCGGCTCGATCTCGTGTGGGTCGTAACGGAGGTCCGTCATCGCCGGCAGGTTAGCGCGGGGATTTGATGTGTTAGAAATGGGGTGTGGTGGGTCGCCGAGGAATGGGGGCGGGGGCAGCCTGCGCCGCGGTGCTCCTTACGGCGGGCGCCGCGCACGCCTCGGACGCGATCTACTGGACCAGCGGCGACGCCTTGGCGACGGCCGGGCTCACCGGCAGCGCTCCCGCCGCGCTGGCGAACCTTCCCTCGGCCGACACCGGCAGCCCCCACGGGCTCGCGCTCGATCCGGCGATCGGCAAGCTCTTCTTCGACAACTACAGCTCGGACACGATCTACCAGGCCAACCTCGACGGCACTGGGGCCACGCAGCTGAGCACCGGCAGCGCGACGATCGAGGGCCCGGAGGGACTGGCCCTCGACGCGGCGACCGACACGCTCTACTGGGCCAACCACGACGGCGGCATCGGCGAGGAGAACCTCACCACGGGCGCGGCGGGCAACCTCGACATCACCGGCAGCGCCGACCACAAGGAGGTCCTCGGGCTCGCCTACGACCCGGTGACGAACAAGCTCTACTGGACCAGCCCCGACGACAACTCGATCGACGAGGCCAACCCGGACGGCTCGGACTCCGCCGAGTTGAACGTGGGCACCGCCCCGGTGACCTTCCCCTACGGGCTGGCGGTCGACGAGGCCACCGGCACGATCTACTGGACCAACTGGCAGGTGGCCGGCTCGATGGGCGAGGCGAGCCTGGCCGGCGGCGGAGCGGCCGTGTCCCTGCCGAGCGCCGACCTGGATCGCCCGGCCGGCCTCGCGATCGACCCGGCGGCCGGCAAGCTCTACTGGGCCGAGGACGGGTCCAACGAGCTGCTCTCGGCCAACGTCGACGGCAGCAGCCCCGCCCCCCTGGTCCCGTCGAGCAGCGGGACGACCACCGGGATCGGGTTCCCAGCGCTGCTCGAGACGCCGCTGGGCAGCGGCGCGCCGACGATCTCGGGCACTCCCGCGGTCGGATCGCCGCTGACCTGCAGCCAGGGCAGCTGGGCGGGCGATCTGAGCGCATCGTTCCTCTTCCTTGCGCCCAGTACGTTCTCCTACGCCTGGACGCTGTTCGGCGCCAACGCGGTCGCCACCAGCGCGACGTTCACCCCGTCGCTGGCCGGCTCCTACACGTGCACGGTGACCGCGTCGAACTTCGCCGGCGCGACCGCCCAGACCAGCGCCGCGGTCGCGGTTTCCACGAACGTGGGCCCGGGCCAAGGGATTGTCACGCCCGCGCCCTCAAACGCGTTCTCGATCGTCTCGCTGACCGCGCCGAAATCCGCCACGGTGAGCGTCGTCGTCCATACCGCCGGCCCGGGCGAGGTTCTGGCCAGCGCCACGTTCACCCGCACGATCAAGACCACCGTGGGCCACGGTCCTCACAAGCACACGATGACCCGCCACGAGCCGACCAGCTACGGCAGCGCCAAGGGCGCCGTCGGCGCGAGCGACGAGGGCACCCTGACGATCGTGCCCTCGAGCAGCGCCAAGCGCACGCTCGCCGCGAAGCGCACGCTGCACCTGACGGTGGCGATCACCTTCATCCCGACGGGCGGTACCGCGAAGCGCACGTCCGGAATCCTCACCGTCCACGCGCCCGACAAGCCGGCGGCCAAGAAGCACAAGCGCCGCTGAGGCGGCGGGCTCAGCCGAGCAGCTCGGGCAGGCCGAAGCGGGCGAACAGGTCGGTGAGCGGCGCGAGGTCCCAGCGCACGTAGGCCTGGGGATCGGGCCCCTGGGTCGGACGCGCGATGAACGCGACGACGTCGCCGATCAGCGTGTCGCGCACGGTGAGCACGTTGACGGCGAACGCGCGGTACGCGTCCTGGTCCTCGTCCCAGGCGTAGAAGCCGAGCGCGAGCTGGCCGTTGGCGCGGGTGGGCAGCGTGCGCCAGCGCACCTCGCCCGACAGCGCCGCGCCCGAGGCCCAGATCGCGATCTCCTGCCGGCCGCGATACCAGCTCGCCAGCGGCGGCATCGAGAAGCTCGCGTCCTCGGTCAGCAGCGCGGCGAAGGCGGGCACGTCGCAGCGCTCCCAGGCCTGGACGTAACGGTCGACGAGCTCGCGGATCGCCCGGTCGCCGAGCGCGCGCAGGGTGGCCTGCTGGCTGCGGTCGGGGACGCGCTCCTGGACCGCCGCCCGGGCGCGCTGCAGGGCGCTGTTGACCGAGGCCACGCTCGTGCCGAGCATCTCGGCGGCCTCCTTGGCCGAGTAGCCGAGCACCTCGCGCAGCAGCAGCACCGCGCGCTGGTTGCCCGGCAGGTGCTGCAGCGCCGCCACGAAGGCGAGCTCGACGGCCTCGCGGCGCTCGTAGCGGGACTCCGGCGTGGCGTACCCGTCCTCGAGCCCGAGGTGCTCGTCGGGATACGGCTCGATCCACGCCGACTCGGCCGCCGGGATGCCGTGCGGGGAGTGCGCGTCGGTCGCCGGCAGATGGTCGATCGGCAGCACCCGCGAGGGGCGCTTGGCGATCTGGTTGAGCGACGTGTTGGTGGCGATCGTGTACAGCCAGGAGCGCAGCGAGCTGCGCTCCTGGAAGCGGGGCAGGCCGCGCCACGCGCGCAGCAGCGTCTCCTGGAGCGCGTCCTCGGCGTCGTGCACCGAGCCCATCAGCCGGTAGCAGTGCGCGTGCAGCTCGCCGCGGTGGGGGCCTACGAGCGAGGCGAACGCATGTTCGTCGCCGGCGCGGGCCGCGGCCAGCAGGTTCGTGGCCATCCAGACCACTGTAGGGCGGACCGACACAACGCGCCGCCGCGCAGAGAGGCCGCGGCGGCGCGAGCTTGTCGAGCGGTGTTAGCGGCGTCCGCCGCCGCCGAAGAGGCTCAGCAGCACCAGGAAGATGTTCACGACCTGGATGAAGACGCCGGTGGCGATCCAGACCACGTCGTTCTCCGTCGCGCCGCGACGGATCATCTGCATGTACATGGCCAGCAGGGCGGCAGACAGCAGGTAGATGATCACCTGCAGGACCGGCTGCGCACCGGAGCCGATGAGCAGCAGCACCCAGCTGACGACGATGACACCCAGGAAGGCGAACACCACGGGGCGAAGCCAGCGCAGGATGTCGGTCGAGGTCAGGTAGCCGTAGCAGCCCATCGCGGCGACCGTGAGGGCCGTGCCGCCGGCCGCCCGGTAGACGATGCCGCCGTGACCGGTCTCCGTGTAGGTGTGAAGCACCGGGCCGAGACCGAGACCGAGCAGCAGCCCGATCCCGAAGAGCACCGTCATGCCGAGGCTCCCCTGGCGCAGGGTGCCCCGGGTGAAGTTCTGCGCGAGGACCAGGCCGAACGCGCCGAAGAAGAACAGCTCGCCAGCGCGCGGCGACATGTTGCGGCCGATGTAGGCGCCGCCGGCGAGGAACGCGATCGCGACCGCGACCAGGAACATCACCTGGCCGAGGATCATGTTCGTGCTCAGCGAGCCGGTGGCCGCCCCGGGAATCATGTCCCGCAGCGCGCCGCGGGCGGGTTGGCGTTGTTGGTAGGACATCTGTCGTGAAACCCCTTCTGTGGGCGGAATGCGACGCGCTCAATCTAGCGCGTGGAGTTAACGACTTGCTATACGTGCACGGCGCCGGTCGCGGCGGCGTCGACGATCTGCCACGGCGCCTCGGGCGGCCCCTGCAGCGCCATGCGCCAGCACTCGGTGAAGCGGCGTTCGCGCTTCTGGCTGCCGACGAGCACGGCGGTGGTGTCGCGGTCCTCGATGTAGCAGCGTCCGTGGGCGTCGAGCTCGACGGTGATCGTCGCCGGCTCGGTGTGCGGCTCGATCCCGACGATGCGCACCCCGCTGACCCGCAGCCCGCGCACGACCAGCCGGGTGCGCTGCGAGGGGTCTCCCGGATGCAGCAGCTGGCCGATCGCCGCGGGCGTGGCCAGCGCAGCCAGCGCGTCGTCGTTGCCGTCGACGGCCTCGGTCCAGGCCTGGATCGCGCGGTGGACCTCGGCGGTGAGCACGTCGGGCGCGAAGCGACCGTCGACGAGCGAGAGGTCGAGCGCGCTCTCGCGCGCGGTCCCGGTCAGCTCGGCGGGAGCGATCTCGGCGACGTGGGTGCCGGCCGGCAGCGCGGTCGCCGAGGCGCCCTCGACCACGGACTCGTCGCGCAGATGCTCGACGTCCGACCAGGGGGTGACGATGATCTCCTCGCTGAGCTCGTGCAGCCCCTCGGCGTCGAGCTCGATCGAGAGCAGGACCCATTCACCGCCGGACCTGCCGAGCGTCCAGAACTGCCCGACGCGGCTCACCTCGGCGCCTGCGTCGCTGCGGTGCAGGTGCCGGCCGTAGCCGTCGACGACGTAGTCGCGCACGGTCGCGTTGACGTGGACGCACACACGGTCTTCGGTCTGCTGCGCGCGGTGCGCCAGCCCGACGTAGCGCACGTCGACGTCCCCCATGACGTCGACCATGTTGCGCCAGCCCCGGCGCGATAGGTCGTTCAGTCGCCGGCGCCACTCGACCATCAGGTCCGGGCCGACCAGCCGCTCCAGGGCGGCCGTGTCGCCGTTGCTCCACGCCTTCTGGATCTCCATGAACAGCTGGCGACCGCGCTGGTGGACGTGCTCGGAGTCGAACGCCGCGTCGTCCTCGGCGGCCTCGCGCGAGGCCCGCACGACCTTGCGCTCGCGCCCGGCCAGCCGCGCGAGCAGCGCCTCGCGCTTGAACCATGCGATCGCGGCGCTGATCACGAAGAACAGGACGATCAGCCCGATGATGATCGCGATCCCGATGCCCCCGCCGCGGCTCGCCCCGAGCCCGGCGCCGAGGCCGACCCCGGCACCGAAGCCCCCGCCACCACCACCACCGAAGCCGCCACCTCCGCCGCCGAAGCCGGCGCTGCCGCCCCCGGCGAGCGCGAACGCGGCCGACGCGTCGAGCGCCAACAGCGAGAAAGTGGCCGCGAGGGCCAACAAAAGGCGACGCACGACATCGATTCAAGCAGGTGCGCAGGCGGTGAGCGCGTTTTTGCGGTGACGGGCCCCGCGGCGATCTACGCTTGCGCCATGCCGGCCGAGGACGCCTCCGGAGCCCGGGGGCCTGCCCTCGGCTCCACCTCCACGCGGATCGCGGGAATCCTCGCTGCCGCGGAGGCCTCGGCGGCGGCGATGCGCGAGGACGCCGAGCGCCGCGCGCGCGACCGCATCGACGAGGGCAACCGGGCGGCCGCCAACCGCGTCCGGGCCGCCGAGGACGAGGCGGGCGAGATGCTCACCTCCGCCCGCGCGCAGGTCGAGCTGTCCGAACGCACGCTCACCGAGGCGCGGATGCAGGCCGACCAGCTGCTCGCCGCGACCCGGGCCCAGGTCGAGCGCATCCTCGGCCAGGCGCACACCCAGGCCGAGCAGGCCCTGACCGCCGCGCGCGAACGGGCCGAGCAGCTGCTCACCGAGGCCCAGACCGAGGCCGAGTCCCACCGGCGCAAGAGCCTTCAGGAGTCACGCCGCGCGGCGCGCGAGATCATCCTCGAGGCCCACGACGACGCCGGCGAGGCCAAGCGCGAGGGCACCGCGCTGGCCAACGACCTGCGCGAGCTGTCGACCTCGCTGCGCTCGAACGCCGAGCGGCTGCTGCGCGACGTGCAGCGCGCGCACGAGCAGCTGACCGCGAACCTCGAGCCCGGCTCGGCCTTCGAGGATCCCCCCCGCCGCGAGCGCACCGAGCGCACCGAGCGCCCGACGCGCCGGCGCGGCGGGCACCCACCCGACGAGCTGGACATCCCGGAGTTCG